>NZ_JBEXKB010000003.1:59131-156692 GCF_040609455.1 Kitasatospora sp. NPDC004669 | reverse complement strand
GAGCGCAGCGAGGTGGGGCGCATGAGCGAGCGCAGCGAGCGAATGATCAATGGGCGCGCGTTTCGCGAAGCGGCCGCCGAGCGCAGCGAGGTGGGGCGCATGAGCGAGCGCAGCGAGCGAATCATCAATGGGCGCGCGTTTCGCGAAGCGGCCGCCGAGCGCAGCGAGGTGGGCGCATGAGCGAGCGCAACGGCAACGGGCAGCAGCCGGAGGAGTGGTCCACCGGGCAGTACCAGCAGCCGTACCAGGGGTACCAGCAGCAGGGGTACGAGCAGCCGCAGTACGACCAGTACGGGCAGCCGGTGTACGGCCAGGGCACTTTCGCCGGCCACCAGCAGCAGGGGTACCAGCAGGAGCAGGGCTACCAGCAGGGGTACCAGCAGCAGGGGTACGAGCAGCCGCAGTACGACCAGTACGGGCAGCCGGTGTACACCCAGGACCCGTACGGCGGCTACCAGCAGCAGGCGTACCACCAGGGGTACCAGCAGCCGTACCAGGCTGCGCCGGTCGTCGCCGAGCCGCAGCCCGAGGCCGTCGCCCCCGCCGCGCCCGCTGAACCCGCCGCGCCGGCCGCCGTGCCGCTGCCGCGCCCGCGCACGCCCCGGCCGGCCGCCGAGGCGGTCCCGGCCAAGCCCGGGGCGCCGTCCGAGCAGGTCGCCGGGGCCCGGTCCGGCAAGGCCGGCTCCCGCGCGCCCAGGGACAGCTACACCACGGGCGAGTTCACCTTCGTCGACGAGGAGGCGGAGGAGACCGAGGACGTCATCGACTGGCTGAAGTTCGCCGAGTCCCGCAGCGAGGTGCGCGCCGAGCGGCGCCGCAAGCTGCGCAACCGGCTGGTCGGCCTCGGTGTGGTGGTGGCGCTGGTGGCGGGCGGCGTCGGCGGCTACCTGTGGTTCACCGGCGACAAGCCGACCGCGGCCGCCGCGGCCGGCGGGCGCCAGGTCAACGTCGTCCACCTGCGCGACCTGCAGGGCAAGGTGTCCAGCGCGCTGCTGGTCAACGACGCCTCCGGGCACAAGGGCACGGTGCTGCTGCTGCCCGACAACCTGCGGCTGCCCGGACCGGGAGACCCGCCGGTGACCACCGTCGGCCAGTCGATGGACGCGATCGGTGCCTCGGCGACCCGCGACGGGCTGTCCACGGTGCTGGGCGCCCCGGTGGCGGGCACCTGGCGGCTGGACACCCCGTACCTGGAGATGCTGGTCTCCCAGCTCGGCGGTGTCCGGGTGGACACCAACGCCGAGACCCACGAGGGCGGCAAGCCGGACGGCAAGCTGCTGTCCGCGGTGGGCAAGAACATCCTGCTCAGCGGTAAGGCCGCGGTCGCGTACGCCACCCTGCAGGGGCCCGGCGAGAACCGGGACGCCCAGCTGGCCCGGTTCGGTCAGGTGATGGACGCGGTGGTGCGCACCATGCCGACCGAGTTCAAGGACGCCAAGGACGACGTGCACCGGATGAACGCGGTGCTCGACCCCTCGCTGCCCGAGGACGCCCTCGCCGGGGTGCTCGCCCAGCTCGCCCAGCAGGCGAAGGACGGCCATTTCGGCACCACCGCGCTGACCGTCAAGCCGGACGGCAGCCTGGACGAGGCGACCGCCGGCAAGCAGGTCAAGGACGTGCTCGGCGGTACCGTGAAGTCCACGGCGGCCGGCGACACCCCGGCCCGGGTCTCGCTGCAGGACGCCTCCGGCAACGACGCGGCCGCGGCCGCCGCCCAGGTGCAGATCGTCAACTCGGGCCTGACCTTCATCCCG
Organism: Kitasatospora sp. NPDC004669; assembly: GCF_040609455.1. Lineage (NCBI taxonomy): Bacteria > Bacillati > Actinomycetota > Actinomycetes > Kitasatosporales > Streptomycetaceae > Kitasatospora > Kitasatospora sp. NPDC004669. Next base: position 154,938 of record NZ_JBEXKB010000003.1, on the reverse strand, counting down.
GGCGGCTCCAAGACCGCCGCGCAGGCCACCAGTGAGATCCGCTACACCGACGACGCCCGGCAGGCCGCGGCGAAGTCGCTGGCGACCAGCCTGGGGCTGCCGGACTCGGCGGTGAAGAAGGTGGGCGACGCCCAGAACGCGGACCTGGTGGTCGTGCTGGGCAAGGACTACCAGCCGCCCAAGCAGTAGGCCGGCGGCCCGGCCCGGCCCCGATCGGCCGCGCCCGGCCCCGGCGGCCCCGGAAAACGGTTCCGGGGCCGCCGGGGCGGCGTGAGATCCTGGAAGGCGACCCCCGGCCGCTCGCCGGGGCCGCCCCAAGCCGCCGAGCCGGAAGAACACCGTGACCGTCACCGACCACAGCCAGCAGCTCATCACCGTCGCCGCGCAGGCGGCGGCCGACAAGCTCGCGCACAACATCATCGCCTTCGACGTCAGCGAGGTGCTGTCGATCACCGACGCCTTCCTGATCGCCTCCGCGAACAACGACCGCCAGGTCCGCTCGATCGCCGAGGAGATCGAGGACCAGCTGCGCGAGCAGTTGGACATCAAGCCGGTGCGCCGCGAGGGCGAGCGCGAGGGCCGCTGGATCCTGCTCGACTACCTGGACATCGTCGTGCACGTCCAGCACTCCGAGGAGCGCTCCTTCTACTCGCTGGACCGGCTCTGGAAGGACTGCCCCGAGCTGCCGCTGCCCGAGGACGCCATGGCCTCGCGCAACCGCCCCGACGCCATCACCGACAAGGCCGGCAACGCCGTCGCCCCGGCCGACGACTTCGGCAAGCCCGAGGACCTGCACTGAGCCGGGAGACACGGGGTCCGCGCATCGTCTTCTGGCGGCACGGCCAGACCTCCTGGAACCTGGAATCGCGCTTCCAGGGCACCACGGACATCGAGCTGACCGGCCAGGGCGTCCTGCAGGCCCAGCGGGCGGCCCGGCTGCTCTCCGGCCTGCGCCCGGACCTGCTGATCTCCTCGGACCTCAAGCGCGCCCGGCGCACCGCCGAGGAGCTGGCCCGCCTCACCGGGCTCGACGTGCAGCACCACGAGGGCCTGCGGGAGACCTACGCGGGCTCCTGGCAGGGGCTGACCAACGCCGAGATCCGTGAGCGCTACCCGGAGGAGTACACGGCCTGGGCGGCCGGGGAACCGGTGCGGCGCGGTGGCGGTGAGCTGTCCACCGAGGTCGCCGACCGCTCGGTGCCGGTGGTGCTGGAAGCCGCCGCCAAGCTGCCGGAGAACGGCACGCTGGTCGTGGTCAGCCACGGCGGCACCATCCGCACCATGCTGGGGCGACTGCTGGGCCTGGAGCCGCCGCTGTGGGAGTGCTTCGGCGGGCTGTCCAACTGCTGCTGGTCGGTGCTCGGCAAGGGGGCGCGCGGCTGGCGGCTGCTGGAGCACAACGCGGGCACGCTCCCGCAGCCGGTCATCGGCGACGACACCTGACGGTTCCGGCCGGGGGCGGCACCCGGCGACGAGGGCCCTCGGGGGCTCCGGGGACTCCCCGGAGGCTTCCGGGGGCCCTCTCCGTGCTGCTTCCCCGGGCTTCCCCGGGCTTCCCCGGGCTTCCCCGGGCTTCCCCGGGCTTCCCCGGGCTTCCCGGGGAAGCCCCAGGGGGGCCTCGGGGGAGCGGCCTCGGGGGCCCGGAAGACGCGGATTTCGCAGTTCCGGGCCTGACCGGCTAGAGTCTTCCTCGTTCGCACGGAGGGAACGCGGCCCGGAAGGGAAGCGGGAGATCCGGTGAGTGCGGGGCTATAGCTCAGTTGGTAGAGCGCTTGCATGGCATGCAAGAGGTCTGGGGTTCAATTCCCCATAGCTCCACTCCGCATCGGCGGTCGTGGCCAGTTGGAATTCAGGGGCCAGGGTCGTCCGTGTCGCGGGGCTATAGCTCAGTTGGTAGAGCGCTTGCATGGCATGCAAGAGGTCTGGGGTTCAATTCCCCATAGCTCCACAGCAGTTCGAGAGGCCGTCACCCACCGGGTGACGGCCTCTCGCGTTCCGCCCGGAGGCGGTCAGGACACGCAGGTGTGCCGCCAGCCGCCCGGCGGCAGCGAGTTGAGCGCCTCGACCCGCCCCCGGTCCTGGTCGGTCACCGGGACGTAGACCACGATGTAGCACTCCGGCACGCCCGGCATCGTCAGATAGGTGGCGTCCAGCCGCATCACACCGAGCACCGGGTGGCGGAAGATCCGCAGCAGGGTCTTCGGCGGTGCCACCTCCTGGCGCTCCCACAACTCCCGGAACAGCTCGCTGCGCGCCGAGAGCCGTTGCACATGGGCCTCCCAGACCGGCTCGCCGACGTGCTTGCCGTACGCCGAGCGCAGCACCGCCACCATCCGCGGCAGGGTCTCCTCCGGGTTCTCGCACGGGTTGCAGCACGACGGCGCGGTCAGCATGCACCAGAGGCTGTTGAAGAAGACCCCCTGGGACGGGCGCATCCGCTCGGTGCCGAACAGCGAGCGGTACGGCTGGTTGAAGCTCAGCACGTCGAACCGGGTGTTGGAGACGGCAGCCGGCAGCGGGGCGAGCGAGTCCAGGATCACCTGGATCGACGGGCTCAGCTCCGGCGGGGCCGGCTGCGCGAGCGGCGAGGGGGCCACCCCGGCCAGCCGGAACAGGTGCGCGCGCTCGGTGCCGTCCAGCCGCAGCGCCCGGGCCACCGCCAGCAGCACCTGCTCGCTGGCGTTGATCGGACGCCCCTGTTCGAGCCAGGTGTACCAGGTGACCCCGACCCCGGCGAGCTGCGCGACCTCCTCGCGGCGCAGCCCCGGCGTACGGCGGCGCAGTCCCGGCGGCAGGCCGACGTCCTCGGGGGTGACCCGTGCCCGGCAGGCCTTCAGGAAACGGGCCAGTTCGGTTCGACGGCGGTCGCGGCCGCCCGCTGCGGTGGGCAGTTCCTCCAGCACGGTCATACCGTCCATCGTGCCGCAGCGCGCCCGGGCGATACAGGTGCTGCCAGTACCAGGATCAGCAAGCTCTAACCACCAGTACCGGCAGAGCCCCAATATGGCCGTCATGACGGACCTTCAGATCCGACCCGGCGTGGTCGGAGGCACCGGCGAGGCCCCGGCCGTACGGCCCGGGCTCCTCCTCGCGCTCGTCCTGTGCGGGCAGTTCATGGCCGTGCTCGACGTTTCCATCGTCAACGTCGCGGTGCCCACCATCCGCACCGACCTCGGCGCCTCCGGCGCCGCGCTGCAACTGGTGATCGCCGGCTACACCATCGCCTACGCGGTCCTGCTGATCACCGGCGCCCGGCTCGGCGCCCGCTACGGCTACAGCCGGCTGTTCCAACTCGGCCTGGCCGCCTTCACCGCCACCTCGCTGGCCTGCGGCCTCGCCCCGGGCACCGGCTGGCTGATCGCCTTCCGGCTGCTCCAGGGCGCGGGCTCGGCGCTGATGGTGCCGCAGGCGATGAGCCTGCTGCAGCGCACCTTCACCGGCGCCGCCCGCGCCCGGGCGCTCGGCCTCTACTCGGCGGTGCTGGCCGGCGGCATGGCGCTCGGGCAGGTGCTCGGCGGGGTGCTGGTCAGCGCCGACCTGTTCGGCACCGGGTGGCGACCGGTGTTCCTGGTCAACGTGCCGCTCGGGCTGGTGCTGCTGGCCGCCGGCGCCCGGCTGCTGCCGCGGCTGCCCGGCGACGCCTCGCGCGGCTTCGACCTCCTGGGCCTGGTGGTGCTGGGCGCGGCGCTCGGCCTGCTGGTGGTGCCGCTGGTGCTCGGCCACGAACTCGGCTGGCCGGCCTGGGGCTGGGTGATGATCGCGGGCAGCGTGCTGCTGTTCGGCCTGTTCGTGGTGGTCGAACGCGGGATAGCCCGGCGCGGCGGGCAGCCGCTGATCTCCGGGCGGGTGCTGCGCGCCCCCGGGCTGCGCCCGGCGGCGGCCGGACTGTTCGCGATCATGGCGGCCTTCTCGGGCTTCATGTTCTCCTTCGCCCTGCACCAGCAGGCCGCGCTCGGCCACAGCGCGCTGCGGGCCGGGCTCTGCTCGGCGCCCGTCGCGGTCGGCTTCGGGCTGGCCAGCCTGCACTGGCACCGGCTGCCGGGCCGCCTGCACGGGCTGCTGCCGGTGCTCTCCGCGGTGCTGCTCGGGGGTGGCTACCTGCTGCTGGGGGTGCTGCTCGGCGGCGGCTCCGAGATCGGGGCGGTGCCGCTGGCGGAGATGGCCGTGCTCGGCCTGGCCGCCGGCTGCGCGTACGCGCCGCTGTTCGCCCGGGCGCTCGCGGGGGTGGCACCCGAGGACGCGGCCGATGCCAGCGGGGTGATGGTGACGGTCATCCAGCTCGGACAGGTGATCGGGGTCGCGGTGCTCGGTTCGGTGTTCCTCGGGCAGGTGGACCTGCCGGCGCCGGCCGCCGAGTCGGGGCACGCGCTGGAGGTCACCCTGGCGGTCAACGCCGTCGGGGTGCTGCTGGCCTCGGGCTTCGCCGCGCGCAGCCGACGGGCGGTGCGCCGAGGGCCCTGAACCTCCCCGTGGCCCGCACCTCGGGAAACGGATTTCTGGAGCACGCCCCGGACCGTGTAAAGTAGTCGATGTCGCCGAGGGAAACGGACGGAAACGGCCGAGAAGCCCGGTGACATCGCAGGTCAAGGGGCTATAGCTCAGTTGGTAGAGCGCTTGCATGGCATGCAAGAGGTCTGGGGTTCAATTCCCCATAGCTCCACAGTGGTCAAGAGCCGCCTCCCGTCACCGGGGGGCGGCTCTTCGCCGTTGTGTCCATGCCATCGGTGGGCGAGTGGGAAAGACCGCTACCGTCGTGCCATGGCCGATCTGCAGCGAAGGCGGAACGAGGAGCTGGCCCGGATACTGCACCAGCTCGGCTGGAGCCCGGAACGGCTGGCCCGCGAGGTCAGCCTCGCCCTGCCGCCGGGCCTGGCCATCAGCTCCACCGCCCCGTACAAGTGGCGCGACCGGGGCATGGTGCCGCGCAGCCCGCACGACCAGACCGTCTGCGAGGTGCTCAGCCGCACCCTGGGCATCGCCGTCACCTACGAGCAGCTCTGGGGCCGGATGGGCGGCCACCGCGGCGCCAAGATCCTCTCGCCCCGGCTGCTCACCGACCCGTGGACCGCCGACACCGCCCAGACCGCCCTGCGCGAGGCCGCCACCGACGCCGGGCCCGTCCGCCTCACCGACCTCTTCCGCAGCGCCGACCTCGACCACGCCGCCGAACGGCTCGCCTCGCCGCCCCCGCCGGTCGGCGGCGGCGAGGGCGCGCTGCGCATCGACGCCGGACTGGTCGGCGAGCTCGGCCTGTCCTTCCGCAGCAAGCAGCGACTCGAACGCTCCTGCGGCGGCGGCCTCGTGCTCGGCCCCACCCGGGCCGAACTCGCCATGCTCGCCAAGCTGTTGGAGCTCGGCGCGTACGACGAACGGCTGGGTCGCGAGCTGTACGGGACGGCCAGCAGGCTCGCCCGGCTGGCCGGCTGGGCCGCTTACGACCTCGGCCACGACGCGGCCGCCCAGCGGGCCTTCGTCGCCGCGCTGCGCGCCGCCCACGTCGGCGGCGACCCCCGGCTCGGCGTCGCCGGGCTCGGCGCACTGGTGGTGCTCGCCACCCAGGGTGCCGGCGGGCGGGGCCTGGACGCCGTCTCGGCGCTGCGCACCGCCCTGGAGACCCACGGCCCCGCGCTCAGCCCCACCTCCCGGGCCCGCCAGCTCGGCCGGATCTCCCGCGCCCACGGCCGGCGCGGCGAGGCCGAGCAGGCCGAGGCGGCCGCCGCCCGGGCCTTCGCCGAACTGGACGGCGTGCCCGGCACCGAGGAGGCCCGGGCCGACCTCGCCGGCATGGTGGGGGAGGGGCGGCTGGCGCTCGGCCGGTGCCGGATGGCCAAGCCGCTGCTCGCCGAGGCCGTCGCCGGGCTCGGGCCGGGGCGGGCGCGGTCCAAGGCGCTGCTGATGGTCCGCCTCGCCGAGACCCACCGGCGGCTCGGCGACCAGCGCGAGGCCGCCCGTACCGTGGCGCAGGCGCGCTCGCTGGCGGCGGGTATGCAGTCGGAGCGGCTGGCGAAGGCGCTGCGGGACTTCGACGCGGCGGAGCGGGCGGCGGCGCGGTGATCCCGTTCCGGCCCGGCGTGGTGGGCGCGGTGCGGGGCTGCGCGGGGATCCAGGCGCGGCACGGCGCGGTGGGCCGGGCCCGGCGCGGGGCGCCCGCTGTGCGGTACGGCCGGGAGTGCCCTGACCTGCTTGCGGTACCCTGAGCCCATGCGAACCGTGCGCCTGCTCCTTAGCCGGCCGCGCTGACCAGGACCGGCCGCGCCTTCGGGCGGTGCCGGAGTCGGCGTGGCATCCCCTCCTGCGAGGGGATTTTTTGTTTTCCGCCCCCGCCCGCGTCGTGGGACGGGTCCACGGGCCGGCCGCGTCGCGGTTCGCCAACTGACACCGATGGAGCTTGAAGGACCATGAGCGAGACGACCCCTGCGTCCGGCGCGGCCGAGACCGCGACCGAGCCGTTCCGGTACAGCGCCGCGCTGGCGGCGGACATCGAGTCCCGCTGGCAGGACCTCTGGGAGAAGGAGGGCACCTTCCACGCCCCCAACCCCGCCGGTGCGCTGGCCGACCCGGCCGCGGGGGACGTCGCCGCGAAGCCGCACAGCTTCATCATGGACATGTTCCCGTACCCTTCGGGCGCGGGCCTGCACGTCGGCCACCCGCTGGGCTACATCGCCACCGACGTCTTCGCCCGCTACCAGCGGATGACCGGCCACAACGTGCTGCACACGCTGGGCTACGACGCCTTCGGCCTGCCCGCCGAGCAGTACGCGGTGCAGACCGGCACCCACCCGCGGGTCTCCACCGAGGCCAACATCGCCAACATGCGCCAGCAGCTGCGCCGGCTGGGCCTGGGCCACGACCCGCGCCGCTCGATCTCCACGATCGACCCGGACTACTACCGCTGGACCCAGTGGATCTTCCTGCAGATCTTCAACTCCTGGTACGACCAGGACGCGCGCAAGGCCCGTCCGATCGCCGAGCTGGTCGGCCAGTTCGAGGCCGGCTCGCGTGAGGTGCCGGGCGGGCGCGCCTGGGCGGAGCTGTCGGCCGCGGAGCGCGACGAGGTCCTGGGCGAGTACCGGCTGGCCTACGCCAAGGAGGTGCCGGTCAACTGGTGCCCGGGCCTGGGCACCGTGCTGGCCAACGAGGAGGTCACCGCGGACGGCCGCTCCGAGCGCGGCAACTTCCCGGTGTTCAAGTCCAACCTGCGCCAGTGGATGATGCGCATCACCGCGTACTCCGACCGTCTGATCGCTGACCTGGACCTGCTGGACTGGCCCGAGGCCATCAAGCTGCAGCAGCGCAACTGGATCGGCCGCTCCGAGGGCGCCCGGGTCGACTTCGCCGTCGACGCCGGCAAGATCACCGTCTTCACCACCCGGCCCGACACCCTGTTCGGCGCCACCTACATGGTGCTGGCGCCCGAGCACGGCCTGGTCGACTCCATCGTCCCCGCCGCCTGGCCGGAGGGCGTGCCCGCCGAGTGGACCGGCGGCGCCGCCACCCCCGCCGAGGCCGTCGCCGCCTACCGCGCCGCGGCCGCCGCCAAGTCGGACGTCGAGCGGCAGGTCGAGGCCAAGGTCAAGACCGGCGTCTTCACCGGCGCCTACGCCGTCAACCCGGTCAGCGGCGAGTCCGTCCCGGTGTTCGTCGCCGACTACGTGCTGATGGGCTACGGCACCGGCGCCATCATGGCCGTCCCCGCCCACGACCACCGCGACTTCGCGTTCGCCCGCGCCTTCGCCCTGCCGATGCGCTGCGTCGTCGAGCCGACCGACGGACGCGGTCAGGACCCGGCCGCCTGGGGCGACGCGTTCGACACCTACGACTCCGTCATCGTCAACTCCGCGGGCTCCGAAGGCGATCTGTCGCTGGACGGGCTGAGCGTGGTCGACGCCAAGGCCGCCGTCACCGCCTGGCTGGCCGAGCGCGGCATCGGCGAGGGCACCGTCAACTACCGCCTGCGCGACTGGCTGTTCAGCCGTCAGCGGTACTGGGGCGAGCCCTTCCCGATCGTCTACGACGAGGACGGCGTGATGCACGCGCTGCCCGAGTCGATGCTGCCGGTCGAGGTCCCCGAGGTCGACGACTACTCGCCGCGCACCTACGACCCGTACGATGCGGACTCCTCGCCGGAGACCCCGCTGTCGCGCAACGAGGCCTGGGTCGACGTCGAGCTGGACCTGGGCGACGGCGTCAAGAAGTACCGCCGCGAGACCAACACCATGCCCAACTGGGCGGGTTCGTGCTGGTACGACCTGCGCTACGTCGACCCGACCAACACCGAGGCCGTCGTCGACCCGGCCAACGAGCGGTACTGGCTGGGCCCCACCGCGGCCAAGCCGGCCGGCGGCGCCGACCTGTACGTCGGCGGCGCCGAGCACGCCGTGCTGCACCTGCTGTACGCGCGCTTCTGGCACAAGGTGCTGCACGACCTGGGCCACGTCTCCTCGGTCGAGCCGTTCCACAAGCTGTTCAACCAGGGCATGATCACCGCGGACGTCTACCGCGACGAGCGCGGCTTCCCGGTGCCCGCCGCCGAGGTCGAGGAGCGCGACGGCAAGTACTTCTGGCAGGGCGAGCCGGTCAAGCGCGAGGCCGGCAAGATGGGCAAGTCCCTGAAGAACGCCGTCGCCCCGGACGACATCGCCGACGAGTACGGCGCGGACACCCTGCGCCTGTACGAGATGTCCATGGGCCCGCTGGACGTCTCCCGCCCCTGGGACACCCGGGCCGTCGTCGGCTCGTACCGCTTCCTGCAGCGGCTGTGGCGCAACGTCGTCTCGGAGACCACCGGTGAACTGGTCGTCACCGAGGAGCAGCCGGACGAGGCGACCCTGCGCGCCCTGCACAAGGCGATTGACGGCATCCGCGGCGACATGGCCGGGCTGCGCTTCAACACGGCCGTCGCCAAGGCGATCGAGCTGAACAACTACCTGGTCAAGCGCGGCTCCACGCCGCGGGCGGTGGCCGAGCAGCTGGTCCTGATGGTCGCGCCGCTGGCCCCGCACATCGCCGAGGAGCTGTGGCGCCGCCTGGGCCACGGCGAGTCGCTGGCGCACGCCGACTACCCGGTCGCCGACCCGGCGTACGTGGTCGACGAGGCGGTGACCTGCGTGGTGCAGATCAAGGGCAAGGTGAAGGCCCGGCTGGAGGTCGCGCCGAGCATCTCGGACGCCGAGCTGGAGGCGCTGGCGCTGGCCGACCCGGCGGTGGTCGCGGCGATCGGCGACGCGGCGGTGCGGAAGGTGATCGCGCGGGCGCCGAAGCTGGTGAACATCGTCACCGGCTGACGGTTCGGGTGAGGCCGGCTGGGCCGGTTCTATCGGGCGGGTGTCCTTCGGGGCGCCCGCCCGGTGCTTTTGCCGCGGCCTTCCCGGTGGCCCGCGGGTCCTTGGTTCCCGGGCCCTCGGGGAGATCCCGGATCTGTCCCTGATCTCCGCCCGTCGGGCCCGTTCGGACCGGCCCCGGGCCGGGTGCGGGGGCTACGGTGGAACCCTCGGCAGAGCGGCCCGCGTTGGGCCCGGTGGGGGCCGACTCGGTGGCGGAAGGTGGCGCGCGATGGACGTGTTCGGCGTGATGATCGGCTTGGTCCTGCTCTTCGGGATCGCGGTGCTGGTCCTGGCCGTGGTCGGTACGGTCAAGGCGGCCAAGGCGGTCGCCGCGAAGGTCGGGAAGCACGAGGCCAACGCCCGGCGCGCCGTCGAGACCGCCACCCTCAAGGCGAAGACGTACACCAAGGTCGGCCCGCCCGCGCAGATCGCCACCGTCCGGCTCAAGCTGCGGACCTCCCTGGACGGCACCCGGCAGGTGTTGGAGAGCGGGCTGGCGCAGGACGGCCAGCTCGGCGAGGCCCTCGCGCTGCTGGCCCGGCTCGACGCCCACGCGGCGGAGCTGGACGGCGAGCTGCGGATGCTGGAGCGCGAGCCGGACACCGCGCGGATCGCGGCCAAGCTGCCGGAGCTGCGGGAGCGGGCCGAGCGGATCACCCACTCGGCGGAGACCATGCGGTGGGCGGCGCAGGACCGGATGCGCCGGTTCGCGGACGACGAGCTGGGCCGGCTGAGCCAGGAGTGCGAGAGCGAGGCGGGGGCGCTGCGGCACTGGGACACCGCGGGGGCGGGTTCTGCGGGGTCCTCGTCCGGCGTCGGTTCGTCGGCCGGTGCCGGTGCCGGTGCCGGTGCGGCTCGGGCCGGGCTGACGGACGGGAAGGGGCGGCCGAGCGCGGAGGAGTTGCTCGGGCTGGCCGAACCGCTGGCGAAGCTGGCGCAGCGGCTGCGCAAGCCGTCGACGGGGCCCTCCGCGGGCTGAGTCACCGCGTCCTCCCGGTGCGCCGGGAAGAGCGCTGCCCTCCCGGACGAACGGGGAGTAACCTCCGCCTCATGCCCTCCGACCTCGCACTTGTCACCGATTCCACGGCCTATCTGCCGCAGTCGGCCCTCGACCGGCACGGGATCACGGTGGTCCCGCTGAGCGTCGCGGTCGGTGACTCGGTCCTCTGCGAGGGCGTCGAGATCTCCCCGAAGGACGTCGCCGAGGCACTGCGCGCCAAGCAGCGGGTGACCACCTCCCGGCCCAACCCGGAGACCTTCGCCGCCACCTACCGCGCGGCCGCCGAGGCCGGGGCGAAGGGGATCGTCTCGGTGCACATCTCCGGCGAACTGTCCGGCACGGTCGAGGCCGCCCGGCTGGCGGCCGCCGAGGCGCCCGTACCCGTGCGGGTGGTGGACAGCCGACTGGTCGGCATGGCCCTCGGATACGGGGTGCTGGCGGCGGCCGAGGCGATCGAGGCCGGTCAGGGCCTGGCCGGGGCGGCCGGGGCGGCGGAGCGACGGGCGGCCGGGACCAGCGGGTTCTTCTACGTGGACACCCTGGAGCACCTGCGCCGGGGCGGACGGATCGGGTCGGCGCGGGCGCTGCTCGGGTCGGCGCTGGCGGTCAAGCCGCTGCTGCACCTGGACGGCGGGCGGATCGAGCCGCTGGAGAAGGTGCGGACGGCCTCGCGGGCGATCGCGCGGCTGGAGGAGATCGCGGTCGAGCGGTCGGGGGAGGGCGAGGTGGACATCACCGTCCACCACCTGGCGGCCGAGGACCGGGCCGAGCCGCTCGCGGAGCGGCTGCGGGCGCGGGTACCGGGGCTGCGGGAACTGTACGTGGGCGAGGTGGGGGCGGTGATCGGCGCGCACGTCGGGCCGGGCCTGCTCGCGGTGGTGGTCGCGCCGCGCTGAGGCGGCGGTCCGGTCAATTTCCGTGGGTGTCCCTCCCTCGTGTGAGTGACGTTTTTTATCCACAACCCCCGGGTTGTCCACAGGGTTTCGGTAATTTCTGCGGGCGGCCCTCCGGGCTCCTAGCGTCCTCGCCATGACGACTTTGGGCCTGGGCGCGGCGAAGCGCCAAGCGATCAACGAGACGGTGCGGCTGCGGATGGCGGCACTGCTGCCGACGGCGGACGACGAGCCGGTGGGAGGCTCCTCCTCGGGGGCGCCTGCGCCCTTGGGGACTTCTCCGCCCTCGGGGACTTCTCCGCCGCCGCCCGTTGAGACGGTGCCGTCGGCGGCGGTGGACCTCGCCGATCCGCCCCCGGGTAGCGGGCGGCTGCGGTTCGCCACGGCGCTGGCGCTCGACCGGCGGGCGGTGGCCGGGCTGGTGATCCTGCTGCTGTTCGCGGTGGGCTACGCCGTGCAGCACTTCTGGCTGGCCAGGCCGGAGTCGGTGGCGGTTCCGGCGTTGGCCTCGGCGGCGGAGTCGGGCACACCCTCGGGCCATGTCTCGGCCGGCTCCGGGGCCGGTTCCGGAGCAGGTCCGCCCGAGGCCGCTGCGGGCCCGGGCGCCGAGGCCGCCGTCGTGATCGACGTCGGCGGGCGGGTCCACCTGCCCGGCCTGCACACCCTGCCGGGCGGCTCCCGGGTGGCGGACGCCCTACGGGCGGCGGGCGGTCCGCTGCCGGAGACGGACACCAGGGGCCTCAACCTGGCCCGGGCCCTGACGGATGGTGAGCAGATCCTGGTCGGCGAGCAGGCCCCGGCTCCCGTCCAGGTCTCCGGCGGCGCCAACGGGCCTCCCGGGGGCGGCACACCCCGACCACCCGTCAGCCTCAACCGCGCCACCCTCGAACAGCTCGACACCCTCCCGGGCGTCGGTCCGACTCTCGCCCAGCGCATCCTCGCCTACCGCACCTCGCACGGCTCCTTCCGCACGGTCGACCAGCTCCGGCAGGTCAGCGGCATCGGCGCCCGGACCTTCGCGGAACTCCGTCCGCTGCTGACGCTCTGACGTTCCTTCCCGTTCCTCTCGCTCTTCCTCGCCGACCCTTGAAGGGAGGTACCGCCGTGTCCGCCGTCACCGCACCGCTCCCGCGCCCCCGGTCCTCGGGTGCCGACTTCCGGCTGCTGCTCCCCGCGGTCTCGGCCTGGGTGGTCGCGGCGGCGCTGCTGACCCTGGAACCGGGCTCCGAGGTCCTGCTCCTCTCACTGGCGGGCGTCGCCGCCCTCGCGGCCGTCCTGTTGCTCGTCCGGCCGGGCCTCCTGCGTCGGCGCGGGGCCGCGGTGTCGCTGGCCGCAGTCCTGCTCACCGGAGCGGCGGCCGCGCTCGCGACCCCGCTGCACACCGCCGACCTGCACCGGGGGCCGCTGCCTGAGCTCGCCCGCGCGGCCGAGCACGCCCCGCCGCGATCCCCGGGCACGCCGGCACCCGTGGTGGAGGTGGAGCTGACCGTCGCGGGGGACCCGAAGGTCCACGCCTCCCGGGGCGGCACCACGGGCGGGCAGAGCCTCCTCACCGTGGAGACGGTGGCCGACCGCGTCACCGTCCTCCCGGACGGGCGGGCCACCCGCACCCACACCCCCGTGACCGTCATGGTCCGAGGACCGGAGAACAAGCCCTGGCTGGGGCTGCTCCCGTCCGAGCGGCTGGCCGTGGAGGCCGAGGTGCGGCCGGCGGGGGAGGGGTACGACACCGAGTCCGCGGCGCTGCTGGTCGTCCACGGCCCGCCCCGGCAGCTCGCCCCGCCGAGCCTGCCGCAGCGGATCGCCGGACGGTTGCGCGAAGGCCTGCGCACGGCATCCGCCGGGCTCCCCGCCGACGCGCGCGGGCTGCTCCCGGGGCTGGTGGTCGGCGACACCTCGCGGCTGCCCGACGACCTCGTGGACGCCTTCCGGGCCACCGACCTGGTGCACCTGGTGGCCGTCAGCGGGGCCAACCTGGCCATCGTCCTCGGCGTACTGCTCGGCGCACCCGGCCAAGCCGGTACGGCGGAACGGCGGGGACTGGCCCCCATGTTGGGGCTGTCGCTGCGCACCACCGCCCTGCTCGGCACGGCGCTGACGCTGGCCTTCGTCACCGTCTGCCGACCCGAGCCGAGCGTGCTGCGGGCGGCGGGAACAGGGCTGATCGGCATGCTGGCCCTGGCCACCGGCCGTCCCCGTCAGGCCGTACCCGCGCTCGCCGGAGCCGTGCTGGTCCTCGTCCTGCTGGACCCGTTCCTGGCCCGATCCTTCGGCTTCCTGCTCTCGGTGCTGGCCACCGCCGGGCTGCTCGTCCTCGGGCCGCACTGGGCCGAGGCCCTGCGGGCCCGGCGCTGGCCGCACCACCTGGCGGGCGCGCTGGCGGCGACGGCGGCGGCGCAGGCGCTGTGCGCGCCGGTGACGGTGGTGCTGTCCGGGCACATCAGCCTGGTCGCGATCCCCTGCAACCTGCTGGCCGAACTGGCGGTGGCCCCGGCGACGTTGCTCGGCTTCGGGGTGCTCGTCCTGCATCCCTTCTTCCCGTCCGTGGCCCGTCTGCTCGCCGAACCGGCCGGAGTGCCGGCCAGCTGGCTCGCCTTCGTGGCACGGCGCGGGGCTGAACTGCCGGGTGGCCAACTGGCCTGGCCGGGCGGCTGGTTCGGGACGGTGACGGTCGCCCTCGCCACCCTGGCCGCCTGCTGGGCGGCGCCCCTGCTGCTGCCCCGACGGACGGAGCCCGGCCGGCGGGCCCGCACCCGGCGCCGCTGGACCCGGGCGCTGGTGACAGGGGCCCTGCTGGTGGTGCTGCTGGCCGTCCTGCTGAGCCCCCCGCAGCTCGCCCGGATCGCCACCGGCTGGCCACCGCCCGGGTGGCGGCTCGTGATGTGCGATGTCGGGCAGGGAGACATGTTGGCCCTTCGGGCCGATGAGCCGGACAGCGCGGTGGTGATCGACACGGGGCCGGACCCGAACGCCGCCGACCGGTGCCTGCGCGACCTCGGCATCACGACGGTTCCGCTCCTGCTGTTGACGCACTTCCACGCCGACCATGTCGAGGGCGTGCCAGGGGTGCTGCGGGGCCGCGATGTCGGTGCGGTCGAGGGCACCGCATTGGACGATCCGCCGGGTGAGGCGGCCCGGGTGGTCGGCTGGGCGGCCGCGGCCGGTGTGCCGCTGCTGCGTGCGGGTCGTGGTGAACGGCGGTCGGCGGGTGCGGAGTTGGCCTGGGATGTGGTGTGGCCGGATCCACGGGCAGCCGTCGAGGCGCCCGGCGCGAACAACGCGAGTGTGGCGCTGCTGGTGTCCATGGCCGGTGGGCTGCGGATGGCGCTGCTCGGCGATCTCGAACCACCCGCCCAGTCCGCCCTGTTGGGCCGGCTGGGCCGGGTCGACGTCCTGAAGGTGGCGCACCACGGCTCTGCGCACCAGGACTGGGACTTGACCGCAGCCCTGCGGCCCCGGCTCGCCCTGATCTCCTGCGGTGAGGGCAACGCGTACGGTCACCCGTCCCCGCGCACGGTCGACCGGCTGCGCGCGCTCGGCGCCACCGTCCTGCGCACGGACCGTGCGGGGGACATCGCCGTGACCGGCGACTCCCCGGCCACCCTCGCCGTCTCCGTCCACCCCCAGCCCGACCACGGCACCCACGCCGCCCCCTCCGCCCGTCGGGGCCACTCGACCGCCGAGCCCCGAGCCCCACCCCTGTGACCCCCGCTCCCCTCCTCCCTCCACAACGTGGGGCAGGGCAGGGGTGGATGGTGGGGGGAGGGGTGGGGGCGGGGGCCCCGGGGAGCGCGCCGCGAACCAGTGTGACCCGCCCGGGCCCGAGGCGACGGGCAACGGACGATTGCGGGCCCGGAACGGTCAGCGGACCGGCAGCACCCGGGTGTGCTCCTCGCGGACGGCCTGCAGCGCGTTCGGCTTGAGGCCGAGCAGCTTCAGGATGGTCGGCGCGATCTGCTTGGTCTCCACCTTCTCGTCCTCGCGGACACCGTCCGGGGTGGCGGCGCCGGAGACGACCAGCGGCACGTCCAGGTCGTCGGCGTGGGCACCGCCGTGCTCGGCGATCTTGCTGCCGCCGGTGTAGACGACGCCGTACTGCGCGACGCCGAAGACGTCCGGCACGCGGGGGTCGCCCGGCGTGACGTGGAAGTAGTCGGCGGCCTCCTCGCCGGCGTAGACCTTCTCGACGCCGCTCCGGGTGAACGGACGGGCCTTGCCGTCGATGTCGACGCCGTTGCCGCTCTGCGCCAGCAGGTAGTTCTCGGCGAACTCGGTGGCGGCCGCGGAGCGGTCGTTCAGCCACAGCAGCACGCCGTCGTCGTCGACCGCGTGGGCGACCAGGTCGCCGGCGCCCGGGTGGGAGGCCTTCCAGGCGGTGTTGAGGCCGTCCAGCAGCGGGCCGTCGTCGATCCGGTTGAGCGCGGTCGGGTCGATCGGGGACTGGCCGTGCTTGGCCGAGAGGACGACGGTGGTGGAGCCGTCCAGGTGCTGCTTGCGCAGTTCCTCGGTCAGCGCGCCGATCTGCCGGTCGACGAATTCCAGGTTCTTCTCGACCAGCGGGCCGGGCACGCCCTTGGAGACGTAGCCGCCCTGGAGGCCGTCGGAGCCCTTGAGCTTCTGCGCGGTGGAGACCGACTGGAGGTTCAGGCCGAAGACCGCCGGGGTGCCGACCTTCTCCGAACGGCTGTGGTCGTAGCCGTCGATCTCGTTGAGGACGGCCTGCGCCTTGTAGGAGTCGTACTGTTCGGTGGCCTGGTTGTCCTTGGTCCAGTCGCCGCTGTACCCGGTCGCCGTGCTGTTGATCTCCGGGGTGAAGAGGTCCTGGATGCCCTGGCCCGAGGGGCCGTTGAGGATGTCGTAGGCGGCGTGCTTGTCCGACCACGCGGTGCGCAGACCGGCCTCGCGGGCCACCTCGAAGACGGTGTTCACCTGGAGGTAGGTGTGCGGGTAGACCGGCTTGCAGGTGTGCGGGTCGACCGGCAGCTTGGCCGGGTCGAGCAGGGTCTGCGGCCGGCCGGTCATCCGCAGGATGGAGCCGGGCAGGCCGGCGAGGCCCTGGCCGGCGTCGAGCGCGTCCTGGTTCTTGTCCAGGTCCTCGGTGAGGTCCACCTCGACACCGGGCTTGGCGCCCTTGCAGTCGGTGGTGCCGGCCGGGAGCAGCGCCGCGTTGTAGGTGTCGTCGTAGTAGACGCCGGTGGTGCCCGGGCCGCCGCCGGTCAGCTGGGCGACCATGCCGGGGAAGGAGTCCGAGGGGTTGGTGGTGCTCGCGTGGGTGTACTCGACACCGCCGCGGACCAGCCGGGCCAGCGCCGACTGCGGGTGCTCGGCCACGAACCGGGCCAGGTCCGACTGGTGCAGGCCGTCGACCGAGACCAGCAGCACGTGCTCGGCGTGGGCGCCGGGGCCCTCCTCGGCGGCGGCCGCCTGGGCGACGGTGGATCCGGCCAGCACACCGGCTGCGCCGAGGGTGGCGGCCAGCCGGACATAACGACGGGTCACGGAAGACTCCTGGAGGGGGAATTGGCTGCGGCGGTGCGCTCCTAGCGTCAGAGGCCTCGGTATATCGGCGGCGGCCAAGACATGAACAGTTCCGAACCCCTCTGCGGAGAAATCCGCGAATTCGCCGGATCTCGCCAACTGGACGCCCCGTCACGGGAATTGGTGAACATGCACCGTCAATGCGCTGGAATTCGCGGAAGGTCCTGGCCTTTCCTCCGCAGCGCGGCACCGGCACCGGCACCGGTACCGGCATCGGCGCTGAACACCGATCGGCAGGGCCGGCCTCGCGCAGCGCCTTGACTCGCGCAGCGCCTTGAGGCGGTGGGAGGTCGTCGGTCGGGAGACGTCGAAGGGCCCGGTCGGGTCGGGTCGTGGACGCGGGCCTCGCCGAGCCTCGAAGGCTCGACCGCGTTCTACTCGCGGCTCTTCGGCACCGAGCCCGCCGAGCGGCGGCCCGGCGACGCGGACTTCGTCGTCGCCGGGCCGCCGCTCAAGGCGGGTCCTGATCGAGGGCCGGGCCGACGCCGACACCCCCTGCGCGGGCGGGGGCGCGGCCCCGGCGGCCGCTGTGCCGGTCAGGCCTCCTCGCGCCAGCCCTCGTAGGAGGTGGCGACGGTGTCGAGGGCGTGCAGGAGGGCGGGGGTCCAGCCGTCGGCAGGGGGATCGAGGACGACCAGCCACTGGGCGTCCTCGGCGTCGTCCTCGCCGGCCAGGGCGTCGCGTACGATCTCCAACTCGCCGAGGTCCGGGTGGTCGGCGCTGAGCTCCTCGGCGGCCTCGTCGGCGGCGTCACGGTCGGGCAGGACGAGCAGCTGGCGGACGAAGGGGTCGTCGACGTCCGGCAGGTCGGTGGTGTGGTTCTCGGTCACCGGGCCATTCTCCAGGTCGGGCCGGGTGGCCGGTCGGGCGGGAGTGTCCGCGGCGCGTGGGATGCTGGTAGGCGATGGCCAGGAAGAGTGCACCCGACGACCTGCTCGCCCCGCTGACCCTCGCGGTCGGCCAGGAGGAGCTGCTGCTGGACCGCGCGGTCGCCCAGGTGGTGGCCGCGGCGAAGGCGGCGGACCCGGACACCGACGTACGGGACCTGCCGCCCGGTGGGCTGCAGCCCGGCAGCCTGGCCGAGCTGACCACGCCCTCGCTGTTCGCCGAGCGCAAGGTGATCGTCGTCCGGGCCGCCCAGGACCTCTCCGCCGACTCGGTGAAGGAGGTCAAGGCGTACATCGAGGCCCCGGCCGAAGAAGTGATCATGGTGTTGGTGCACGCCGGCGGCGCCAAGGGCAAGGGCCTGCTGGAGGCCGGGCGCAAGGCGGGCGGCCGCGAGGTGGCCTGCGCCAAGCTGACCAAGGCGAGCGAGCGGCTGGCCTTCGTCAAGGGCGAGTTCCGCACCCTGGGCCGCTCCGCGACTCCGGAGGCCTGCCAGGCGCTGCTGGACGCGCTCGGCAGCGACCTGCGCGAGCTGTCGGCCGCGTGCAGCCAGCTGACCTCGGACGTCGAGGGCGCGATCGACGAGACGGTGGTGGCCCGCTACTACAGCGGCCGGGCCGAGGCGACCGGCTTCGAGGTGGCCGACCTGGCCGTCACCGGCCGGGCCGCGGAGGCGCTGGAGCGGCTGCGCTGGGCGCTGGCCGTCGGCCAGCCGCCGACCGGCATCACCTACGCGCTGGCCTCCGGCGTGCGCAGCATCGGGCGGCTGGCGACCGCCGGCCGGAACATGCGGCCGGCCGATCTGGCCCGCGAGTTGGGCATGCCGCCGTGGAAGGTCGACCGGGTCCGCCAGCAGATGCGCGGCTGGACCGGCGACGGGGTGGCCGCCGCGCTGACCGCGATCGCCCAGGCCGACGCCGCCGTCAAGGGCGGCTCGGACGATCCGGCCTTCGCGCTGGAGCGCGCGGTGGTCGCCGTCGCCCGGGCCGCCCGGGCCGGCTCCCGCCCCGCCTACTGACGGTTCGGGGCAGGGCCGGGCCGGTCACCCGCGCGTCACTTGCGCATCGAGCGGACGGCCTCCCAGGTGTCGGCCTGCAGCGCCGTGCGGAGGTCCTCCTTGGACGGCACCTTGCTCTTGCCGTCGGTGTAACTGCCGTTCCAGGAGATGTAGTACGTCATCCCGCCGTCTCGGACGTCCACCTCGGCGCTGACGGTGTGCCAGGTCTTGTCCGAGGTTCCCGGGTCGTCCTTGTAGATGAAGTACGCCTCTTCGCCGAGGCCCGGGATGTCGCTGATCTGGTAGCCCCGCGCGCGGTAGACCTCCTTGGCGGCCGAGAACTCCGGTGCCGGGTTCACCGCCTTGTGCAGGTCGCCGCGCATGTAGGCCGAGGCGTACTCGCCGCTGGAGGTGGTGTCGCCGATGCGCTTGAGCGACATCGAGCAGGTCATGCTGTCCAGGGCCGGGTTCTGGTCGGTGTGGTGGGTCGGCGAGCTGGTGTCCGAGGTGTTGTAGGTCTTGAGGAGGTTCTCCGGCTTCGCGGTGACGCAGAAGTTGTCCGAGGTGTGGTACGAACCGAGGCTGCGCGGCGCGGACTTGCCGTCGCTGCTGCCGACCAGGCCCGGGATGACCAGTACGGCGGTGGTCCAGCCGGCCGAGGCGAGCACCGCGCCGACGAAGGCCCAGACGGCGTTGCGGCGCAGGTTGCCCCCGGAGCGGCCCCCGGCCGCCCCACCCGGGTGAACACCTGCGGGAACACCTGGCGGAACAGCCCCGGAGACAGCCGTGGGTGCGGCCCCGGGAACGGCCGCCCCCGGTGCGGCGGGCAGCCCGGGCGGCGGGCCGAAACCGGCCGGCCCCGGCGAACCCGGCACGGGCGTACCGGTGGGCACACCCCCCGGCGTCTGCTGCGGGAACCCGTACCCCGGCCTGTTCGGCCCCTGTCCGGGTGTCGGCGGCGGTGGCGTCGTCATGGAAGTCCCCCTTCGTGACTGGCGTCGCGGCGCTCCCCGCACCTCGAACGCAGCTCGGTCGCGCGTGACCGACCGACCATAGCGGCCGGGGCGCGGAACGCGACAGGCGCCGCAGTCGGCCTCTGGGAAGAGGCCGGCTGCGGCGCCTGTCGTACGGCTGGTGTGCACCGCACCCGCGTGGCGAACGCAGGCCGCGTGCGGTGCGAGTTCTCGCACGCCTCAGGGGTCCGGGTAGAGGGCCGGTCGTCCCGAGGCGGTGGGGGCCGGAGCCCCCGGGGCGTCAGGCCTGGGCGGCGGTGTTGACGCGCTTGGTGATGGCCGACTTCTTGTTGGCGGCCTGGTTGGCGTGGATGACGCCCTTGCTCACGGCCTTGTCCAGCGCCTTGGAGGCGGCGCGGGCCAGCACGACGGCCTTCTCGGTCTCGCCGGCGGCAGCGGCCTCACGGGCCTTGCGCAGAGCGGTCTTCAGCGAGGACTTGACGGCCTTGTTGCGCAGGCGCGCCTTCTCGTTGGTCTTGTTGCGCTTGATCTGGGACTTGATGTTCGCCACGAAGGAGCCTCAGTCTTGTCTGAAAGGTATTGAACGGGCCGCACCCGAAGGCCGTCGGTCCAGCTGAGAGGGCATGCCGAGGCCAGGTGCAGCAGCCCACGCTACCAGGGGCCCGCCGCGCGCCCCAAACCGGACCGGCCGGGTCAGGCGCTCAGCACCGGCTCCCCGTAGTGCTCGACCTCCGGGAACGGCCGGTAGAACCGGTGCAGCAGCTCCCGCCACCGCTGGTACTCGGCCGAGCCGCGGAACCCCTCGGTGTGGTCGGCGAGCGTCTCCCACCGCACCTGGAGCAGGAAGCGTGAGCCGCGCCCCTCGTCGAGGCAGCGGCGCAGTTCCAGGGAGCGGAATCCGCGCTGGACGGCGATCAACGGACGGGCCTCGGCGAAGGCGGCGAGGAACTCGTCCTCCCGGCCGGGCAGGACGTCGAGCAGTGCGCTTTCCAGGATCACGGCCGCCCATCCTGCCGTCGTATCGCAAGGGGCGGAAGGCTCCGAGGTGCCCGAACGGCGTCCGGTGCCGCGGTCGTGGGAAGATGGGAGGACTATTTCGATCGGACGAGACTGTCCGGTCCCCGGGATAGCCGGTCAGCGATGATCCGGACACCCCCGGCCCCGGACCAACGGAGAATCGGACCAAGGTGCCCGCGACCCCCAGCAATGTGCCAGAGCCCAGCCGTACCGACCCGGCGCTGATCCGCAACTTCTGCATCATCGCCCACATCGACCACGGCAAGTCGACGCTCGCAGACCGGATGCTGCAGATCACCGGCGTCGTCGACCCGCGGCAGATGCGTGCCCAGTACCTCGACCGCATGGACATCGAGCGAGAGCGCGGCATCACCATCAAGTCGCAGGCGGTCCGCCTCCCGTGGGCCCCGAAGACCGGGCCGGACGCCGGGACGACGCACATCCTCAACATGATCGACACCCCGGGTCACGTGGACTTCACGTACGAGGTGTCCCGCTCCCTGGCGGCCTGCGAGGGCACGATCCTGGTGGTCGACGCGGCCCAGGGCATCGAGGCGCAGACCCTCGCCAACCTGTACCTGGCACTGGAGAACGACCTCACGATCGTCCCGGTGCTGAACAAGATCGACCTGCCGGCCGCCCAGCCGGAGAAGTACGCCGCCGAGATCGCCCACATCATCGGCTGCGACCCTTCCGACGTGCTCCAGGTCAGCGCCAAGACCGGCCTCGGCGTCGAGGACCTGCTGGACCACATCGTCAACACCATCCCGGCCCCGGTCGGCGTCGCGGACGCCCCGGCCCGCGCGATGATCTTCGACTCGGTGTACGACTCCTACCGCGGCGTGGTCACCTATGTCCGTGTCGTGGACGGCCAGCTCACCAAGCGCGAGCGCATCCAGATGATGTCCACCGGCGCCACCCACGAGCTGCTGGAGATCGGTGTCATCTCGCCCGAGCCGAAGGTCGCCGACGGCCTCGGCGTCGGCGAGGTGGGCTACATCATCACCGGGGTGAAGGACGTCCGGCAGTCCAAGGTCGGTGACACGATCACCTCGCAGCACAAGGGTGCCACCGAGCCGCTCGGCGGCTACAAGGACCCGCGCCCGATGGTGTTCTCCGGCCTGTACCCGCTGGACGGTTCGGACTACCCGCTGCTGCGCGACGCGCTGGACAAGCTGCGCCTCAACGACGCCGCCCTGGTGTACGAGCCGGAGACCTCGGTCGCGCTGGGCTTCGGCTACCGCTGCGGCTTCCTCGGCCTGCTGCACCTGGAGATCATCCGGGAGCGCCTGGAGCGCGAGTTCAAGCTCGACCTGATCTCCACCGCCCCGAACGTGGTCTACCGGGTGGTGATGGAGGACGGCAGCGAGCACACCGTCACCAACCCGAGCGAGTTCCCGTCCGGCAAGATCGCCGACGTCTTCGAGCCGGTCGTGCGCGGCACCATCCTGGCGCCGAACGAGTTCGTCGGCGCGATCATGGAGCTGTGCCAGTCCCGCCGCGGCAGCCTGCAGGGCATGGACTACCTGTCCGAGGACCGGGTCGAGCTGCGCTACACCCTGCCGCTCGCGGAGATCGTCTTCGACTTCTTCGACCAGCTGAAGTCCAAGACCCGCGGCTACGCCTCGCTCGACTACGAGCCCATCGGCGAGCAGAGCGCCAACCTGGTGAAGGTCGACATCCTGCTGCACGGCGACGCGGTGGACGCGTTCTCCGCGATCGTGCACAAGGACAAGGCCTACGGCTACGGCGTGATGATGGCGGGCAAGCTGCAGAAGCTCATCCCCCGCCAGCAGTTCGAGGTGCCGATCCAGGCCGCCATCGGCTCCCGGGTGATCGCCCGTGAGACGGTCCGCGCGATCCGCAAGGACGTCCTCGCCAAGTGCTACGGCGGTGACATCTCCCGTAAGCGGAAGCTGCTGGAGAAGCAGAAGGAAGGCAAGAAGCGGATGAAGATGGTCGGCAGCGTGGAGGTCCCGCAGGAGGCCTTCATCGCCGCGCTGTCCACCGACGCCGAGACGCCGAAGGACAAGAAGTAGCGGCGAGCGGTACCAGGAGGGCCCGGGCAGCCGCCCGGGCCCTTCCGCGTTCCCCGTTTCCCGGGGGCGCGCCGTTCCCGCAGGACGTCCCGCCGGCTACTTGAGCGCACCGAGGACGACGGTGACGATCCCGGCCTTGGCCAGCCGCCCCGCGGTGCCGGTGAAGACGGTGGGCTTCATCGAGTCGTCCGGGTGGACCAGCTGCAGCAGCCCGTCCCGTCGGCCGAGGCTCAGGCACTGCACGACGTACCGGAACGAGAACGGCTTCGAGGTGCGCCCGTCGAGCAGCTTGCCGACGTACTGGCCCTGCGGCAGGGCGGTGGCGCAGCCCATCCGCAGGGTGCCGACGCCGGGGACGGTGACCGCGGCGGCGTCGCCGACCACGTGGACGTCCGGGTGCGAGACCGACCGCAGGTGGTCGTCGACCAGGGCCCGGCCGCGCTCGTCCACGGCCAGTCCGGCCTCGGCGGCCAGCGGGTGCGGCTCCATCGAGGCGGCCCACACGGTGAGGTCGGCCTCGATCGGGCCGGCGGTGGTGCGAGGCCCGTCCGGGGTGACCTCGGTGACGGTGGCGTTCTCGTGGACGGCGACGCCGAGCCGGTCGAGGACGCGCCGGACGTGGGCGCGGCCCTTGGGCGAGTAGATGCCGCCGACCTGCCCGGCCGCGACGATCCGCACCCGCCAGCCGGGGTGGGCCTCGGCGAGTTCGGTGGCCAGTTCGATGCCGGTGGCGCCGCCGCCGACGACGGCCAGGGTGCCGGGGCGGTCGGCCTCGCGGATCAGGCGCCGCACCTCGGCGGCGCGCTCCACGGGGTGGGCGTGCTCGACGGCGCCGGGGACACCGTGCCAGGCGGTGCGGCTGCCGAGAGCGTAGACCAGGGTGTCGTAGCCGAGGGTGGTGCCGTCGTCCAGGACGACCTCGTGCCCGGCCGGGTCGAGTTCGACGGCCCGGGCCCGGTGGTGCTGGATCCGGCGGCCGCGGGCCAGTTCGCCGATGGCGGGCCAGTCGCGGCCGCGGCCGGCCGCGGTCTCGTGCTGGCGGATGCGGTGCAGGAGCCGCTCCTCGGGGGCGACCAGGGTGACGGTGCGGTGCCGTCCGGCGCCCTTGGCCGCGGTGAGTCCGGCGTACCCGGCGCCCAGTACGACGATCCGCTTGCCGGTGCTGGTGGTGCTGCTCATCTCGTCCGCCTCCTCGCGAGGTCGCTCCGGTGGAGCGCTGTTCGGGAGGGGGACGACGCGGCCGGTCAGGATGTGACGGTGACCTGTGTCACATGCCCGTGGAGGCCCGTGTCACGGTGCCGTGACCGGGCTGATCCGGGCGAGCTTCTCGGGGTTGACCACGATGTACGCCTCGGTGATCCGCCCGTCGGCCAGGGCGAAGGCCACCACGCCGGTGACGGCGCCGGTGGCCTTCTCGTACCAGACCAGGCCCGGCTCGCCGTTGACCATCGCGTAGCCGAGTCCGAACTCGGGGGTGAACCACTTGCTTACCAGGCCGGCCACCAGCCGGGCCACCTTGTCGGCGCCGTGGACCGGGCGGGCGGCGGCGCGGACGATGCCGCCGCCGTCGGCGTGCCAGACCACGTCCGGGTCGAGGATCTCCATCAGGCCCAGGATGTCGCCCTTGGTGCTGGCGGCGGCGAAGGCCTCCACGGCCCGGCGGTGCTCGGCCGGGTCGGCGCCCGTGTGCGGGCCGCCGTCCTTGACCCGGCGGCGGGCCCGGGAGGCGAGCTGGCGGGTGGCGTCGGGGGTGCGGTCCAGGGAGGCGGCGATGTCCTCGAAGCCGACCGCGAAGACGTCGTGCAGGACGAAGGCGGCCCGCTCGGCCGGGGTGAGCTGCTCCAGTACGGCGAGCAGGGCGAGCGAGACGGACTCGCCGCGTTCGGCCTGCTCGGCGGGGGAGTCGGGGACGCTCGTGTAGGAGACGGACGGCTCCGGCAGCCACTCGCCGTAGTAGGCCTCGCGGCGGGCCCGGGCGGAGCCGAGCTGGTCGTAGCAGAGCCGGGTGACCACGGTGGTGAGGAAGGCGCGCGGGTCGGTGACGGCGGCCCGGTCGGTGGCCTGCCAGCGCAGCCAGGCGTCCTGGAGGACGTCCTCGGCGTCGGTGAAGGAGCCGAGCAGCCGGTAGGCGACCGAGCCCAGGTAACGGCGGTTCGTCTCGAACGCGTCCGGGGCCTGTTCGGGGGCGGTGGGCTGGGCGGTCACGGGGCCACGGTAGCGAAGGGGGCCGCCCGCTGAGAAGATCCGCGGCGCGCGAAGGGCCGGGCGGGTGAGTCCCGTCCCGGCCCTTCGTGCGAGGAGGCGTCAGTCGACCTCGGCCACGGCCTCCGCGAACTGCGCCTGGTACAGCCGGGCGTACGCGCCGCCGGCGGCGATCAGCTCGTCGTGGGTGCCCTGCTCCGCGATCGAGCCGTTCTCCATCACCAGGATCACGTCGGCGTCGCGGATGGTGGAGAGCCGGTGGGCGATCACGAAGCTGGTGCGGCCGGTGCGCAGCCGGGCCATGGCCCGCTGGATCAGCACCTCGGTACGGGTGTCGACCGAGCTGGTGGCCTCGTCCAGGACCAGGATGGACGGCTGGGCGAGGAACGCCCGGGCGATGGTGATCAGCTGCTTCTCGCCGGTGCTGACGCTGGCGCCCTCGTCGTCGACGACGGTGTCGTAGCCGTCCGGCAGGGTGCGGACGAAGCGGTCGACGTGGGCGGCCTTGGCGGCCTCGACGACCTGCTCGCGGGTGGCCCCCTGGGCGCCGTAGGCGATGTTGTCGGCGATGGTGCCGCCGAACAGCCAGGTGTCCTGGAGCACCATGCCGATGCCCGAGCGCAGCTCCTCGCGGGACATCGCGGCGATGTCCACCCCGTCCAGGGTGATCCGGCCGCCGCTGACCTCGTAGAACCGCATCAGCAGGTTGACCATGGTGGTCTTGCCGGCGCCGGTGGGGCCGACGATGGCCACGGTCTGGCCGGGCTCGACCTTGAGCGAGAGGTCCTCGATGAGCGGCTTCTCCGGGTCGTAGCGGAAGGACACGTCCTGGAAGGCGACCCGGCCGCGGATCGCGTCCGGCTTCTCCGGCATGGCCGGCTCGGGGCTCTGCTCGGTGGCGTCCAGCAGCTCGAAGACGCGCTCGGCGGAGGCGACGCCGGACTGCACCAGGTTGGCCATGCTGGCGACCTGGGTGAGCGGCTGGCTGAACTGCCGGGAGTACTGGATGAAGGCCTGTACGTCGCCGATGGACAGCGCGCCGCTGGCCACCCGCAGTCCGCCGACCACGGCGACCAGCACGTACTGCAGGTTGCCGATCAGCATCATCGCGGGCTGGATGATCCCGGAGATGAACTGGGCCCGGAAGCTGGACTGGTAGAGCGCCTCGTTGTGCTCGCGGAAGGTCTCGGCGGACTCGCGCTGCCGGCCGAACACCTTGACCAGGGTGTGGCCGGTGTACATCTCCTCGATGTGGGCGTTGAGTTGGCCGGTGGACTTCCACTGCTGGACGAACTGCGGCTGAGCCCGCTTGCCGACCTTGGCGGCGACGACCACCGACAGCGGCACCGAGACCAGCGCGATCAGGGCGAGCAGCGGGGAGATCCAGAACATCATCGCCAGCACACCGGCCACGGTGAGCAGCGAGTTGACGACCTGTCCCATGGTCTGCTGCATGGACTGGCCGATGTTGTCGATGTCGTTGGTGACCCGGCTGAGCACCTCGCCGCGCGGCTGCTTGTCGAAGTAACTCAGCGGCAGCCGGGCCAGTTTGGCCTCGACGTCCTGGCGCAGCCGGTAGCTGGCCGACTGGATCGCCTTGGTGGCCAGGCGGCCCTGGAAGATGCCGAAGACGGCGGAGGCGACGTAGATGCCGAGCACCCAGAGCAGGACGGAGCCGATGGCGCCGAAGTCCATGCCGTGGCCGGGGGTGAAGTCGACCGCGGAGAGCAGGTCGGCGATACCGCCCTCGCCGTGGGCGCGCAGGCCGTCGATGACCTCGGCCTTGGAGGTGCCGGGCTGGAAGCGGGCGCCGACGACGCCGGCGAAGATCAGGTCGGTGGCGTCACCGAGGATCTTGGGACCGGTGACGGCGCAGCCGACGCCGAGCACGCCGAGCACCAGGACACCGATCAGCACGTTGCGCTCGGGGCGCAGCAGGCCGAGCACGCGCTTGCCGGAGCCCTTGAAGTCCATGGACTTCTCGGCGCCCTGGCCGCCCATGAAGCGGCCCGGTCCGGCGGGGCCGCGGCGGGCGGCGGCGGCCTGGGAATCGCTGGGGAGTCCGTCCTGTCGGCCCGAGGGCTTTCCGGCGGGTTTTCCGGCAGTGCCGGCGGGCTTTCCGGGGCTGGTCATGCCGCCTCCTGCTCGGTGAGCTGGGAGAGCACGATCTCCCGGTACGTCGGGTTGTCGGCCATCAGTTCACGGTGGGTGCCGGTGCCGACGACGGCGCCCTCGTCGAGGACGATGATCCGGTCGGCGTCGCGGATGGTGGACACGCGCTGGGCGACGATCAGTACGGTGGCGTCGGCGGTCTCGTGGGCGAGGGCCTTGCGCAGCTTGGCGTCGGTGGCGTAGTCGAGCGCGGAGAAGGAGTCGTCGAAGAGGTAGACGTCGGGCTTGCGCACCAGCGCCCGGGCGATGGCCAGGCGCTGGCGCTGGCCGCCGGAGAGGTTGCTGCCGCCCTGGGCGATCGGGGCGTCCAGGCCCTCGGGCAGCTTCTCGACGAAGTCCTTGGCCTGGGCGATCTCCAGGGCGTGCCAGAGGTCCTCGTCGGTGGCGTCGGGACGGCCGTAGCGGAGGTTGCTGGCGACGGTGCCGGTGAACAGGTACGGCTTCTGCGGGACGATGCCGACGCTCTCGGCGATCGCGTCGGCGGAGAGTTCGCGCACGTCCACGCCGTCCAGCAGGACCTGCCCGCCGGTGGCGTCGAAGAGCCGGGGGACCAGGCCGAGCAGGGTGGACTTGCCGCTGCCGGTGGAGCCGATGATGGCGGTGGTCTCGCCGGGGCCGGCGGTGAGGTCGATGCCGCGCAGCACCGAGGCCTCGGCGCCGGGGTAGCGGAAGTCGACGTCGCGCAGCTCCAGGTTGCCGCGGCGCAGCACCTCGGTGATCGGCGCGGCCGGCGGGACGACGCTGGAGCTGGTGCCGAGGACCTCGTCGATGCGCTCGGCGCAGACCTCGGCGCGCGGCACCATCATGAACATGAAGGTGGCCATCATGACGCTCATCAGGATCTGCATCAGGTAGGAGAGGAAGGCGGTGAGCGCGCCGATCTCCATGTCGCCGCTGTCGATGCGGTGGGCGCCGAACCAGAGCACCGCGACGCTGGAGACGTTCACGACCAGCATCACGGCCGGGAACATCATGGACATCAGCCGGCCGACCTGCCGGGCGACCTGGGTGAGGTCCTCGTTGGCGTCGGCGAAGCGGTTCTGCTCGTGGTCGTCCTTGACGAAGGCGCGGATCACCCGGATGCCGGTGATCTGCTCGCGCAGCACCCGGTTCACAGTGTCGATCTTCTTCTGCATGCTGCGGAACTTGGGCCGCAGCGCCCGCACCAGCAGGGTGAGGACGACGCCGAGCGCGGGGATGACGGCGAGCAGCAGGCCGGACAGCGGGACGTCCTGGTTGAGCGCCATGATGATGCCGCCGACGCACATGATCGGCGCGGCCACCATCAGGGTGAAGCTCATCAGGGCCAGCATCTGGACCTGCTGGACGTCGTTGGTGGTGCGGGTGATCAGGGAAGGTGCGCCGAACTGGCCGACCTCGCGGGAGGAGAAGGTCTGCACCCGGTCGAAGACGGAGGCCCGGAGGTCCCGGCCGAAGGCCATCGCCGTGCGGGCGCCGTAGTAGACGGCGCCGATCGAGCAGAGCGCCTGGACCAGGGTGATGCCGATCATCACCGCGCCCAGGCGCAGGATGTAGCCGGTGTCGCCCTTGACCACGCCTTTGT
Organism: Kitasatospora sp. NPDC004669; assembly: GCF_040609455.1. Classification (NCBI taxonomy): domain Bacteria; kingdom Bacillati; phylum Actinomycetota; class Actinomycetes; order Kitasatosporales; family Streptomycetaceae; genus Kitasatospora; species Kitasatospora sp. NPDC004669. Next base: position 126,334 of record NZ_JBEXKB010000003.1, on the reverse strand, counting down.
CGATGATGTCGGCGTTGAGCGTCGGCAGGTAGAGCGCCGCGAGGGTGGACACCAGCTGGAGCACCACCAGCAAGGTGATCGGTCGGGAGTATGGGCGCAGGTACGCCCGGAGCAGTCTGATCAGCACTGGCACACTCTTGTCGTCGCCGGTCGGGTTCGCACCCCAATTCTCGTTGTTCTGTGGCGTCGTACAGACGATTCGAGGGCTGTCCGGCTGAGGTTTGCCGGGCCTTTGCCAAAGGGTCCCGCGATGCGGGTGCGGACGGGCCGTCCGTGCGCCCCCCTTCCCGGGCACCGGCGCCGCGAAGCCGTGCCAGCTGGCCTCGCCCTCTTACGGAATGACCGGTTTCCCCCTAGGCTGCTGACTACGCCCTTGTTACCGGCCGGTACCGCTCAGGTGAACCGGGGCCCGGCGGCCGCCCCCACGGACGCCGCAATCCCCCAGACGGCCACCCGCCCCCGGAGGTCCTCGTTGAGTTCCGCGCAGTCCCTGATCGACTCCGGCAGTGCCGACCTGGTCGCCGGGCGTCCGGCCTCCGTCGCCCACCTGTTCCTTGAGCGCGTCGCCGCCACCCCGAACGCCGAGGCGTACCGCTACCCGGCCCCGGTGGACGAGCACGCCGCGGACGGCGCCCCGGGCGCCGAGCAGTGGCGCTCGCTCACCTGGGCGCAGACCGCCGTCCGGGTGAAGGCGGTGGCGGCCGGCCTGATGGCGCTCGGCATCCAGGCCGAGGACCGGGTCGCGCTGGCCTCCTCCACCCGGCTGGAATGGATCATCGCCGACCTCGGGGCCATGTGCGCGGGCGCCGCCATCACCACGGTCTACCCCAGCACCAACGCCGACGAGACCGCCTTCATCCTCTCCAACTCCGGCTCCAAGGCGCTGTTCGCCGAGAACGCCGCCCAGCTGGCCAAGGCCGTCGGCCAGATCGAGCAGCTGCCCGAGCTGCGCACCGTCATCCTCTTCGACGAGCCCGCCGAGACCCCCGAGACGGCCGGGTTGGAGCTGCTCACCCTCGCCGAGCTGGAGCGGCGCGGCGCGGAGTACCTGGAGCAGCACCCGGACGCGATCGAGAAGGCCGTGGCCGCGCTCGACAAGGAGCAGCTGGCCACCCTCATCTACACCTCCGGCACCACCGGCCGCCCCAAGGGCGTGCGCCTGGTGCACGACTGCTGGGCGTACGAGGGCCGGGCGCAGGAGGCCAGCGGCCTGCTGGGCCCCGACGACGTCCAGTTCATGTGGCTGCCGCTGTCGCACGTCTTCGGCAAGACGCTGATCTCCGGCCAGATCGCCACCGGCCACGTGATGGCGGTGGACGGCCGGGTCGACCGGATCATCCACAACCTGCCGGCCATCCGGCCGACCGTCATGGCCTCCGCTCCGCGCATCTTCGAGAAGGTCTACAACGGCATCGCCGGCCGGGCCCGGGCCGAGGGCGGCGCCAAGTACAAGATCTTCATGTGGGCCGCCAAGGTCGCCCGCGAGCACGCCCGGGCCGTCCAGGAGAGCCGGATCGCCACCGGCGTCGAGACCGCCCCGCTGGGCCTGCGGCTCCAGCACTCGCTGGCCGACAAGCTGGTGTACGCCAAGATCCGGGCGGCCTTCGGCGGCCGGCTGCGCGGCGCCGTCTCCGGGAGTGCGGCGCTCGCCCCCGAGATCGGCTACTTCTTCCTCGGCGCCGGGGTGCCGATCCTGGAGGGCTACGGCCTCTCCGAGACCAGCGCCGGCTCCTGCGTCAACCGCAAGGAGGACGTGCGGATCGGCACGGTGGGCCGCGCGCTGCCCGGCACCGAGGTGCGGATCGCCGAGGACGGCGAGATCCTGCTGCGAGGCCCCGGCGTCATGCGCGGCTACCACAACCTGCCGGACAAGACCGCCGAGGTGCTGGAGCCGGACGGCTGGTTCCACACCGAGGACATCGGCGAGCTGAGCGCCGACGGCTTCCTGCGGATCACCGACCGCAAGAAGGACCTGTTCAAGACCTCCGGCGGCAAGTACGTGGCGCCCAGTGAGGTCGAGGGCAAGTTCAAGGCGGTCTGCCCGTTCGTCAGCAACATCCTGGTGATCGGCAACGGCCGCAACTTCTGCACCGCGCTGATCGGCCTGGACGAGTCGGTGCTGATGCCGTGGGCCGCCGAGCACGGCCTGGCCGGCAGGAGCTACGCCGAGCTGGCCGAGGAGCCGGCCGTGCGCGAGCTGATCGAGGGCTTCGTGAAGCGGGTCAACGCCGACCTGCAGCGCTGGCAGACGATCAAGAAGTTCCACCTGCTGCCGCGCGACCTCGACGTCGAGCACGGCGAACTGACCCCGAGCCTGAAGATCAAGCGCCCGGTGGTCGAGCGGACCTACGCGGACGCGGTGACCGCGATGTACGCGGGCGCCAACGAGGCCTGATCCGCCCCGCTCCCGTACGGCCCGCGTGTTCGGTCGGGCCGTACGGGACAATGGGGTCATGCCCTCCGCACTTCCCGACGGCGAACCGGTGCCGTCCGACGGTTCCCTGCCCGCGCACGCCCTCACCGGGCTGGGGCGGCGGCCGTTCGGTTTCTACCTGCACGTGCCGTACTGCGCCAGCCGCTGCGGCTACTGCGACTTCAACACCTACACCGCCACCGAGCTGCGCTCCTCCGGTGCGGTCGCCTCGCAGGAGACCTACGCGGACAACGTGGTCTCCGAGATCAGGCTGGCCCGGAAGGTGCTGGGGGAAGTGGACCTCCCGGTGCGGACCGTCTTCCTGGGCGGCGGCACCCCCACGCTGCTGCCCGCCCGCGACCTGGTGAAGATGCTCGCCGCGCTGCGCGAGGAGTTCGGGCTCGCCCCGGACGCCGAGGTCACCACCGAGGCCAACCCGGAGTCCGTCGACCCGGCGTACCTGGCCGAGCTGCGCGAGGGCGGCTACAACCGGATCTCCTTCGGCATGCAGAGCGCCCGCCCGCACGTCCTGCGGCTGCTCGACCGCCACCACACCCCGGGCCGCCCCGAGGCCTGCGTGGCCGAGGCCCGCGCGGCCGGCTTCGAGCACGTCAACCTCGACCTGATCTACGGCACCCCCGGCGAGTCCGACGACGACTGGCGGGCCTCCCTGGAGGCGGCGATCGGGGCCGGACCGGACCACGTCTCCGCGTACTCCCTGATCGTCGAGGAGGGCACCCGGCTGGCCGCCCGGGTCAAGCGCGGCGAACTGCCGATGATCGACGACGACGTGCACGCCGACCGCTACCTCATCGCCGAGCAGGCGCTCAGCGCGGCCGGCTACTCCTGGTACGAGGTCTCCAACTGGGCCACCGCCCCCGAGGGCCGCTGCCGCCACAACGAGCTCTACTGGACCGGCGCCGACTGGTGGGGCGCCGGCCCCGGCGCCCACAGCCACATCGGCGGTGTCCGCTGGTGGAACGCCAAGCACCCCGCCGCCTACGCCCAGTCCCTCGCCGAGGGCCGCACCCCGGCGCTGGGCCGCGAACTCCTCACCGATGAGGACCGCCGGGTGGAGCGCATCCTGCTGGAGCTGCGCCTGGTCGACGGCGTCCCCCTGGACCTGCTGACCGACACCGGCCGCAAGGCCGCCGACCGGGCCCTCGCGGACGGCCTCCTCGCCGCGCGGCCCTACGAGCAGGGCCGCGCCGCCCTCACCCTCCAGGGGCGGCTGCTGGCGGACGCGGTCGTACGTGACCTGGTGGACTGAGTGTCGTTAACGTGGTGTCAGCCGTCGGAGGGAGCGTGCGATGACCGCCATCGATGATCGGATGACCGGGATCTTCGAGAACCTGGAGGTGCCGGAAGGCGTCAAGGCCGAGCTCATCAGGGGGGAAATCGTGATGATGGCCGGGCCGGACATGGTCCACAACCTCATCGTCTCCGCGATTCAGCACCAGACCCCGTACGCCCGGTGGCGGGCGCTTCAGACCCAGGATCTGATCATCTCCGGCGAGGCCAGCGAACCCCAACCGGATCTGGTCGTCTTCGAGCGCGGCATCGTCCAGGAGATGGGCCGTTTGCTGTCCGCCTCCGCGGTGACCGTCGTGGTCGAGGTGGTTTCCAAGACCAGCGTGCACCGGGACTACCGGACCAAGCGTGAGATGTACGCCCAGGGTGGGATTCCGGCGTACCTCATCGTCGATCCACTCAAGGGCGTGTGCGTGCTCCTCACGGATCTGACCACCGACACGCCGTCGGGTACCCCGATGTACTGGTCCGAGCGGACCACCAAATTCGGTGACCCGATTCAGGTCGACCTGCTCGACATCACCCTGGACACCTCGGAGTTCCAGACCTACTCCTGACCCGGCAGGGCCGCGAAGTCGATCAGTTCCTCCACCTTGCCCAGCAGCTCGGGCTCCAGGTCCTTGTAGCTGTTCACCTTCGACAGGATGTGCCTCCAGGCCGCCGGGGTGTCCACCGGCCAGCCGAGGCGGCGGCAGGTGCCCTCCTTCCAGTCCTCGCCGCGGGGGACGGCGGGCCAGGCGGGGATGCCGACGGAGGCGGGCTTCACGGCCTGCCAGATGTCGATGTAGGGGTGGCCGACGACCAGCACCGAGTCGCCGGTGACCTGGGCGGCGATGCGGTGTTCCTTGGTGCCGGGGAGCAGGTGGTCGACCAGGACGCCGAGGCGGCGGCCGGGGCCGGGGGCGAAGTCGGCGACGATGGCGGGGAGGTCGTCGATGCCGCGCAGGTACTCGACGACGACGCCCTCGATGCGCAGGTCGTCGCCCCAGACCCGTTCGACCAGTTCGGCGTCGTGCCGGCCCTCGACGTAGATGCGGGACTCGCGGGCGACCCGGGCGCGGGCGCCGGGGACGGCGATCGAGCCGGAGGCGGTGCGACCGGGAGCACGGGAGGGGGCCGGGCCGGTGGGGCGGACCAGGGTGACGGCCTTGCCCTCCAGCAGGAAGCCGCGCGGGACCAGGGGGAAGACCCGGTGCTTGCCGAAGCGGTCCTCCAGGGTGACGGTGAACCCCTCGGCGGTCTTCTCGCAGCGCACCACCGCCCCGCAGAAGCCGGTGGTCGCCTCCTCGACCACCAGGTCCCGTTCGGCGGGCACCTCCGGGGCGGGGGTCTGCTTCTTCCACGGCGGGGTCAGGTCCGGTCCGTACTGGCGGCTGCGCATACGGGTGATCATAGGGATGGCGGCCGGACCGTCAGAGGCCCGGCGCGCCCCAGACCGGGAACCAGCGGCTCAGGTCCTTCTCCAGCCGCAGGTCGTTCCCCAGCATCGCGTTGACCTGCAGCTCCAGCGGGCTGTTGCGCCGCTCGCCGCCGCCGGGCATCGGGGCGAAGGGGTAGAAGGTGCCGCGCTTGTAGAGGTAGACCAGGGCCAGCGACTGGCCCTCCGGGTTGCGGAAGCAGACCAGCGAGCAGAGCAGCTGCGGCCCGAAGCCGTTCGCCTCCAGCTCGCTGTTGACCGCGTGCAGGTCGTTCACCAGCTCCGGCAGCTCCTCGGGCCGGTGCCGGGCGAGCAGCCAGGAGTAGCCGTAGCCGTCCTTGGAGGCCTCCACCGGCACGCCGCCGCGCTCGGTGTCGGCGTCCAGCAGCGCCCGGACCTGCTGCTCGACCTGGACGAAGGCCGCGCCCTCCACGGCCGCGAAGCAGACCGAACCGAGCCCGGTGGGGGTGAACCCGGCCCCGGCCTCCAGGGTGAGCGCGGCGGACGGCACGCCGAACAGCTGGTCGAGGTCGGGCTTGACGGGCTTGGTGCGGCCGAACAGGGCGTCCAGGAATCCCACGGCGGTCCTCTCGGATCATTCGGATCATTCGGGTCGGGCGGTGATCAGCGGCCGAGCTGCTCGGAGATCTTCGCCAGCTGTGCCAGCCGCTTCTCCAGCGACGGGTGGGTGGAGAGCAGCTGCGAGGCGGTCTCCCGGGCGCTCAGCGCGGGGGCGAACCAGAAGGCGTTGTACGGCTGGGACTTGCGCAGGTCCTCGGTGGGGATGGCCGCGATCTGTCCGGTCACCTTGGTCAGGGCCGAGGCCAGGGAGCTGGGCCGGCCGGTGAGCTGGGCCGCGGCCCGGTCGGCGGCCAGCTCGCGGTAGCGGGAGAGCAGCCGGGTGAGCAGGAAGCTGATCGCGTAGACGACCATCGACACCAGCGGGACGATCAGCGCCACGATGGCCGCGTTCTGGTCGTTGTTGTTGCGCCCGCCGCCCATGAACCCGCCGTACAAGGCGATCCGGGTCATCGCCCCGGCGAGCACGCCGAGGAATCCGGCGATGGTCATCACGGCGACGTCCCGGTGGGCGACGTGGGACAGCTCGTGCGCCAGGACGCCTTCCAGTTCCTCCGGTTCGAGCCGGCGCAGCAGACCGGTGGTGACGCAGACCACCGCGTTCTGCGGGTTGCGGCCGGTGGCGAAGGCGTTGGGCATGTCGTTGTCGGCGACCGCCACGCGGGGCTTGGGCATGTCGGCCAGCGCGCAGAGCCGGTCGATGGTGCCGTGCAGTTGGGGGTACTGTTCCTCGGTCACCTGGTGGGCGCCCATCGCCCGCTCGGTGATCTTGTCGCTGAACCAGAACTGGGCCACGAACAGCCCGCCGGAGATCAGCACGATCAGCGGCCAGGCCCCGCGCAGCAGCGCGATCAGCAGGCCCGTGAAACCGACGTACAGCAGCCCGATCACGAACATCGTCGCGACCATGCGGCCGGTCAGGCCGCGGTCGGGCGCGAAACGGGTGTGCTGGCCCGAGCTCGACATCGCTTGCTCCTCCATTCGCCGTCGCTTTCGATGCTGCCACCCGGACGGTCCCCGAGCACCATCCCGTGCACGGGGAGTGTCGCGGCCCCGCCTCGAACTGCGGGCAGGATCACCCCGGGCGGGCCGTTCCTGCGAAAGGACCCGGGCCTTACACTGGCAGGTACGGTTCTGGCACTCGTGTGCGCAGAGTGCCAGGGTCGGGGTCCTTTCCAGGAGTGGCCCGCAGCATCACAGACGGACAACGTGCGAAGACGGAGGTGCGTGCCCCATGGCCGGTGAGGTCCGCCAACTGGACGACCGCAAGCTCGCCGTTCTGCGTGCCATCGTCCAGGACTACGTGGGCACCGAGGAGCCGGTCGGCTCCAAGGCCCTGGTGGACCGGCACAACCTCGGGGTCTCCCCGGCCACCGTGCGCAACGACATGGCGGCGCTGGAGGAGGAGGGGTACATCCACCAGCCGCACACCAGCGCGGGGCGCATCCCCACCGACAAGGGCTACCGGCTGTTCGTCGACAAGCTGGCCGAGGTCAAGCCGATGAGCGCCCCGGAGCGCCGGGCGATCAGGCACTTCCTGGACGGCGCGGTCGACCTGGACGACGTGGTCGCCCGCACGGTGCGGCTGCTCGCCCAGCTGACCCGGCAGGTCGCCGTGGTCCAGTACCCTTCGCTGACCCGTTCCACCGTCCGGCACATCGAGCTGGTGGCGCTGGCTCCGGCCAAGGTGATGCTGGTCCTGATCACCAACACCGGCCGGGTCGAGCAGCGGATGGTCGACTGCCCGGGCACGGTCGGCGAGACGGTCCTGGCCGACCTGCGCGCGCGGATCAACGCGCGGGCGGCCGGCCAGCGGCTGCCGGACGTCCCGGGCCTGCTGGAGGAGCTGCCGGCCACCTTCGAGCAGATCGACCGGCCGACCGTCAGTACGGTCCTGGTGACCCTGTTCGAGGCGCTGGCCGAGCAGAGCGAGGAGCGGATCATGCTGGCCGGCACGGCCAACCTGACCCGGTTGGGGCACGACTTCCCGCTCACCATCCAGCCGGTGCTGGAGGCCCTGGAGGAGCAGGTCGTCCTGCTCCGCCTCCTGGGTGAGACCACGGACGCCGCGATGACGGTCCGGATCGGGCGGGAGAACGCGTACGAAGGGCTGAATTCCACCTCGGTGGTGTCGGTCGGCTACGGTTCGGGCGACGAGAGCGTGGCCAAACTGGGTGTGATCGGTCCGACCCGGATGGACTACCCGGGCACAATGGGGGCGGTGCGAGCAGTGGCACGGTACGTGGGTCAGATCCTGGCCGAGTCGTAGCAAGCAGACCGCTGTTACACAAGTAACGGCGGTGTCCAGTCGCACTACTACAGGCGGAACAAGCGGAGCATTTGGTGGCCACGGACTACTACGCGGTACTCGGCGTCCGACGGGATGCGGGGCAGGACGAGATCAAGAAGGCGTTCCGGCGCCTGGCACGCGAACTGCACCCGGACGTCAACCCGGACCCGAAGACGCAGGAGCGGTTCAAGGAGATCAACGCCGCCTACGAGGTGCTCTCCGACCCGCAGAAGCGTCAGGTCTACGACCTCGGCGGCGACCCGCTGTCGCCGGGCGGCGGCGGTGGCGCGGGCGGCTTCGGCGCCGGCGCGGCGGGCTTCGGCTTCTCCGACATCATGGACGCCTTCTTCGGCGCCGCGGCCGGCCAACGCGGCCCGCGCTCGCGCACCCGCCGCGGCCAGGACGCCATGATCCGGCTGGAGATCACCCTGGAGGAGGCCGCCTTCGGCACCACCAAGGAACTCCAGGTCGACACCGCCGTCACCTGCACCACCTGCAGCGGCGAGGGCGCGGCCCCCGGCACCTCCGCGCAGACCTGCGACATGTGCCGCGGCAAGGGCGAGGTCTCCCAGGTCACCCGCTCCTTCCTGGGGCAGGTCATGACCTCCCGCCCCTGCCCGCAGTGCCAGGGCTTCGGCACCGTCGTGCCGACCCCGTGCCCGGAGTGCGCCGGCGACGGCCGGGTCCGCGCCCGCCGCACCCTGACCGTCAAGATCCCGGCCGGTGTCGACAACGGCACCCGGATCCAGCTGGCCGGCGAGGGCGAGGTCGGCCCCGGCGGCGGCCCGGCCGGCGACCTGTACGTCGAGATCGCCGAGACCACCCACACCGTCTTCCAGCGGCGCGGGGACGACCTGCACTGCACCGTCACCATCCCGATGACGGCCGCCGCGCTCGGCACCCAGGTGCCGCTGCAGACCCTGGACGGGCTGGAGGAGGTCGACATCCGGCCCGGCACCCAGTCCGGTCAGTCGATCCCGCTGCACGGCCGGGGCATCACCCACCTGCGCGGGGGCGGCCGGGGCGACCTGATAGTGCATGTCGAGGTCCAGACGCCCACCAAGCTCGACCCCGAGCAGGAGGAGCTGCTGCGCCGGCTCGCCGTGCTGCGCGGTGAGGAGCGCCCGTCCGGCCAGTTCGCGCCGGGCCAGCAGGGCCTGTTCTCGCGCCTGAAGGACGCCTTCAACGGCCGGTAGGCCGCCCGGGAGGGGGTGTCGGGGTCAGAGCCCCGGCACCCCCTTCGCGTTCCTGTTCCGCCCATTCCCTCCGGAGGACCACCCCATGACCGCCCCCGTCTTCGTCGTCGAGACCGAGCGGATCGCCGCCGCCGCGCCCGGGGCGCTGGTGCGCCTGGACGGGGCGGAGGGGCGGCACGCGGCCGCGGTGAAGCGGCTGGAGGCCGGCGAGGCGGTGACCCTCGCGGACGGGCTGGGGCTCGGCGTGGACGGGACGGTCGCCGAGGTGCTCGGCAAGGACGCGATCGACGTCACGGTGGCCGCCGTGCGCCGGGAGCCGGAGCCGGCGCCGCGGATCGTCGTCGTCCAGGCGCTGCCCAAGGGCGACCGCGGCGAGCTGGCCGTGGAGACCATGACCGAGGTCGGCGTGGACGTGGTGATCCCCTGGGCCGCCTCGCGCTGCATCACCCAGTGGAAGGGCGACCGCGGTGCCAAGGCGCTCGCCAAGTGGCGGGCCACCGCCCGGGAGGCGGGCAAGCAGTCCCGCCGACTGCGCTTCCCCGAGGTGCGCGAGCCGATGACCACCAGGCAGCTGGCCCCGCTGCTGGCCCAGGCCTCCCTCGCCGCGGTGCTGCACGAGGAGGGCGCCGAGCCGCTGGCGCACGCCGCGCTGCCCGCGGCCGGGGACATCGTGCTGGTGGTCGGCCCGGAGGGCGGGGTCTCCCCGGAGGAGCTGGCCGCCTTCGCCGAGGCGGGTGCGAAGCCCTACCGGCTGGGCCCCTCGGTGCTGCGCACCTCCACCGCCGGGGTGGCCGCAGGGGCGCTGCTGCTGGGGCGCACCGGCCGCTGGGCGTAACCCCCCGCACGCCGGGTCGGGAGTTGCGGAAAACGGAGCGGCTCGTACCCGCGCCTGCCTACGCTGGCGGCGTGACGGACTCCCTGAGCACCTCTGCGGGCGCCTATCTGCGCCATCCCCATCTGCACGGTGACCTGGTCACCTTCGTCGCCGAGGACGACCTCTGGCTGGCCCCGCTGGACGGCGGCCGGGCCTGGCGGCTGACGGCCGATCACCTGCCGGTGCACCACCCCCGGTTCTCCCCGGACGGGCGGCACATCGCCTTCTCCTCCACCCGGGACGGCGCCCCCGAGGTGCACGTGGTGTCGGTGGACGGCGGGCCGTCCAGGCGGCTCACCCACTGGGGCAGCGACCAGACCCGGGTGCAGGGCTGGACGGCCGACGGCCGCCCGATCGCCACCACCGGCGCCGGCGAGGCCAGTACGCGCCGCAGCTGGGCGCACGCGGTGCCGCTGGACGGCGGCGAGCCGGTGCGGCTGCCGTACGGGCCGGTCGGCGGGCTCGCCTTCGAGCCGGACGGGGAGAGGGTGCTGCTGGTCACCGTCAACAACCGCGAGCCGGCCTGGTGGAAGCGCTACCGGGGCGGCCGGGTGGGCAAGTTGTGGCTCGGCCGGGACGAATTCACCCGCGTGCACGAGGAGTTGGAGGGGCAGCTCGACTCCCCGCTGTGGGTGGCCGGGCCCGTCCCGCCCGATGGCGGACCGAGCAGTCGGATCGCCTTCCTGTCCGACCACGAGGGCGTCGGCGAGCTGTGGTCCAGCCGCCCGGACGGCTCCGACCTGCGCCGCCACACCGGTGACCCGGACGGCTTCTACGCCCGCAACGCGAGCACCGACGGCACCCGGGTCGTCCTCCACCGCGCCGGCGACCTGTGGCTGCTGGACGACCTGGACGGCGCCGAGCCGCGCCGCCTGGACATCCGGCTGGCCGGCTCGCGCACCGGCCGCCGTCCCCGCCCGGTGCACGCCGCGCACTGGCTGGAGTCCGTCGCCCCCGACCGCACCGGCCGGGCCGGCGCCGTCGTGGTGCGCGGCAGCGTGCACTGGCTGACCCACCGCGAGGGCCCGGCACGGGTCCTGGACGAGACCCCGGGCGTGCGCGCGCGGCTGGCCCGGGTGGTGCCGGGTGAGGACGGCGCCCAGGGCGTGCTCTGGGTGTCCGACGCCGAGGGCGAGGACGCGCTGGAGTACGCCCCGGCCGTGCACGGCGCCGAGCGGCGCCGGCTGGCCGCCGGGCAGCTCGGCCGGGTCAACTCGCTGGTGGTCTCCCCGGACGGCAAGCAGGCGGCGCTGGGCGTGCACGACGGCCGGGTGCTGCTGGTGGCGCTGGCCGACGGCGCGGTGCACGAGCTGGAGCGCAGCACCGACGGCGAGGTGAGCGGGCTGGCGTTCAGCCCGGACTCGGCCTGGCTGGCCTGGTCCCGCCCGGTGCACGGGGTGGGCCCGTACTCGTTGCGCCAGATCGTGCTGGCCAACCTGGCCACCCGCACCGTCAGCGAGGTCACCCAGCAGCGCTTCATCGACACCTCGCCCGCCTTCACCGCGGACGGCCGCTACCTGGCCTTCCTGTCGGTGCGCAACTTCGACCCGGTCTACGACGCGCACGTCTTCGACCTGTCCTTCCCGAACGGCTGCCGCCCGTACCTGATCACGCTGGCCGCCGACACGCCGTCCCCGTTCGGCCCGCAGCGGGCCGGGCGGCCGCTCGGCGGGGAGGAGGACGAGCCCAAGGCGCGGAAGGCGGACGGCGAGGAGGGCGCGGCCGAGGCCGCCCCGGCGACCAGGGTGGACCTGGACGGCATCGCCGACCGGATCGTCCCGTTCCCGGTCGAGGGCGGCCGGTTCCACACGCTGCGCGCCGCCAAGGACGGCGTGCTGTGGACCAGGGCGCCGCTGCTCGGCGAACTCGGCGACGAGGCGGCCTCGCTGGACGACGAGCGGCCGCGCCCGGTGCTGGAGCGCTTCGACCTCAGGAAGCGCCGCGCCGAGCAACTGGTGCACGGCGTCGACGGGTTCGCGGTCAGCGGGGACGGCACCCGGGTGGCCGTGCTGGACGAGGGCGAGCTGCGGATCGTCCCGGCCGACCACAAGGCGGGCGGCGAGGACGACGAGACCGCCGTCGACCTCGCCCGGCTGCGGGTGACCGTCGACCCGGCCGCCGAGTGGCGCCAGATGTACGCCGAGAACGGCCGGCTGATGCGGGACAACTTCTGGCGCCCGGACCTGGGCGGCGTGGACTGGGCCGGGGTGCTGGAGCGCTACCGGCCGCTGGTCGAGCGGGTCGGCTCGCACGACGAACTGGTCGACCTGCTCTGGGAGGTGCACGGCGAACTCGGCACCTCGCACGCCTACGTGATCCCCCACGGCCGGTACACCGAGCCGGCCCGGCGCCAGGGCCTGCTGGGCGCGGACCTGGTCAAGGACGGCGGGCAGTGGCGGATCGCCCGGATCCTGCCCGGCGAGTCCTCCGACCCCCGGGCCCGGTCGCCGCTGGCCGCGCCGGGCGCCGCGATCCGCCCGGGCGACGCGGTGCTGGCCGTCAACGGCCGCCTGGTGGACCCGGTCACCGGCCCGGCGCCGCTGCTGGCCGGCACCGCCGGGCAGCCGGTCGAACTGACGGTGACCGGCAAGGACGGCACCGACCAGCGCAACCCGGTGGTCGTCCCGCTCGCCGACGAGGAGGCGCTGCGCTACCACGACTGGGTGGCCGGGCGGCGGGCCGCGGTGCGCGAGCTGTCCGGCGGCCGGCTCGGCTACCTGCACATCCCGGACATGCAGACGGCCGGCTGGGCCCAACTGCACCGCGACCTGAGCACCGAGATGGCCAAGGAGGGCGTGATCGTCGACATCCGGGACAACCGGGGCGGCCACACCTCGCAGCTGGTGATCGAGAAGCTGGCCCGCCGGATCGTCGGCTGGGACGTCATCCGGGACACCGACCACCCCGTGCCCTACCCGATGGACGCCCCGCGCGGGCCGGTGGTCGCGCTCGCCAACGAGCTGTCCGGCTCGGACGGCGACGTCGTCAACGCCGCCATCCAGGCGCTCGGGATCGGCCCGGTGGTCGGCACCCGCACCTGGGGCGGGGTGATCGGCATCGACAGCCGCTACCGGCTGGTCGACGGCACCCTGGTCACCCAGCCCAAGTACTCGTTCTGGCTGGAGAACTACGGCTGGGGCGTGGAGAACCACGGCGTCGACCCGGACGTCGAGGTGCCGTTCGCCCCGCACCACTGGGCGGCCGGCCAGGACCCGCAGCTGGCCGAGGGCGTGCGGATCGCCCTGGCGGCCCTGGCGCAGACCCCGGCGCGGACGGCGCCGCCGCTGCCCTGGGCGTAGCCGTAGGCGAGATGGACGGGGGTCGAGGGTCCGGAGCGGGAAGTCGGTGGGGCCGATTTCCCGCTCCGGGGCCTGGGTAGGATGCGGGGCTGTCCTTGATCGGGATCTTGATCGACAGCTCACGGGGGAGCACATGGCGCAGGGCTATCCGCCACCGCAGTACCCGCAGAACGGCTACGGGCCGAACCCGTACGCGCAGGGGCCGTACGCCCAGCCGCCGCAGCCGTACGGCCGGAACCCGTACCCGCCGCACGGCCAGCCGGCCCCACAGCCCCAGGCGTACGGCCAGAGCCCCTACCCGCAGGCGCAGCCCGCGCTCCCGCCGTGCCCCAAGGAGGCGGGCGGCGGCCGGCGTTCCCTGGCGATCGTGCTCGACTTCGTCCTCGCGGTCGGCCTCGGCTTCGCCGCCGCCAACGCCGCTGACGCGGCGAGCCGCCCCAAGCCGGTCGCGCACGCGGCCGGCCACGCCGTCCACCACAGCAGCGGCCCGGCGGTGCCCTACTTCGTGACCCTGCTGGGGGTCGGCCTGCTCGCCTCGTTCCTCAACCAGGTGGTGCTCGCCCGGCTCACCGGCTTCAGCGTGGGCAAGGGGATCCTGGCCATGCGGGTGGTGCGCCGCAAGCGCGTCATGCGCCCCAACATGTGGCGGCTCACCCGGCGTTGGCTGCTCGGCTTCGTCTACCTGGCGGTCGTCTTCCTCTCCGAGGACTTCGAGGTGTCAGAGGGGGACATCGTCGGCATGCGCTCGGTGCGCTGGAAGCACCTGCAGGAGTATCAGCAAGCGGTCGGACGGCTCGGCTAGGCTGCGCCCGTACGGCCCACGAACCCACTGACGCGAGGAGAAGCCGATGGCCGGCGAGCCGCAGCCCGACTGCCTGTTCTGCAAGATCGTGGCGGGCGAGATCCCGGCGACCGTGGTGCGCAAGACCGAGCGCACCCTCGCCTTCCGCGACATCGCCCCCAAGGCCCCCGTGCACGTCCTGGTCATCCCGCACGTCCACTACCCGAACGCCGCCGCGCTGGCCGCGGCCGAGCCGGAGATCGCCGGCGAACTGCTCGCCGAGGCGGGCGCGGTGGCCAGGGACGAGGGCATCGAGGACTACCGGCTGATCTTCAACACCGGTGCGGGCGCCGGGCAGACCGTCTTCCACGCCCACGTCCACCTGCTCGGCGGCACGCACATGACCGAGAGCATGGTCTGACCTACGTGTCCCAGCGCGAACTCGTCGTCCTCGGCACCGCCAGCCAGGTGCCCACCCGGCACCGCAACCACAACGGCTACCTGCTCCGCTGGGACGGCGAGGGCCTGCTCTTCGACCCCGGCGAGGGCACCCAGCGACAGATGCTGCACGCCGGGGTCTCGGCCACCCAGATCACCCGGATCGCGGTGACCCACTTCCACGGCGACCACTGCCTGGGCCTCGCCGGGGTGATCCAGCGGATCAACCTTGACCGCGTCCCGCACCCGGTCGACGTCTACTTCCCGGCCTCCGGCGAGGTCTACTTCGAGCGGCTGCGGCACGCCACCGCCTACCACGAGACGGCCGTGCTGCGGCCCCGGCCGATCGACGAGCCGGGCCCGCTGCCCGCCCCCGGCGCCCGCTTCGCGCTGGACGCGATCCGGCTGGACCACCCCGTGGAGTCCTTCGGCTACCGGCTGTCCGAGCCGGACGGCCGCCGCCTGATGCCCGAGCGGCTCGCCGAGTTCGGCGTCTTCGGCCCGGCGGTGGGCCGGCTGCAGCACGAGGGCGCGATCGAGGTGGACGGCCGGACGGTCACCCTGGACCAGGTCAGCGAGCCCAGGCCCGGCCAGAAGTTCGCCTTCGTGATGGACACCCGGCTCTGCGAGGGCGTGCACCGGCTCGCCGAGGGCGCCGACCTGCTGGTGGTCGAGGCGACCTTCACCGACGCCGACGCCCACCTCGCCGAGGACCACGGCCACCTCACCGCGGGCCAGGCCGCCAAGGCCGCCGCCGAGGCGGGCGTGCGCACCCTGGTGCTGACCCACTTCTCCCAGCGCTACCCGGACCTCGGCCAGCACCTGGCCGACGCCCGCAAGCACTTCGACGGGGAGCTGGTGCTCGCCGCCGACCTCGCCCGGGTGCCGGTCCCCGCCCGCCGCCATCCGTGAACGGCACCGAAAACCCCGAGGCCGCATCCGTCAAGAACGAAAAGGGCTCGCGTCGTCCTCCGATCTGCCGCAGCATCGTCGGGTGCGGCCCCGCCGCCCGCCGCAGCGATCACGCTCGCGGCGTACCCTGGTGCCCCGGAGAGACCGAGCGGCACACGACACCACGGATGGGATGAGGCAGGCCCCAGCGCCGACCTATGAGTGACACATCGCAGACCCGTACCCACGGACAGTCGCGCCCCGAACCGGCCGACGACGGCCAGGTGAGCGCCCGGATCGTCATTCCCGAGAAGCACCCGATGGTCACCCTGCTCGGCACGGCGGACTCGCTGCTGCGCGTGATCGAGAAGGGCTTCCCCGCCGCCGACATCCACGTCCGCGGCAACGAGGTGACCGCCACCGGGGCCCGCGCCGAGGTCGCCCTCGTGCAGAAGCTCTTCAGCGAGATGATGCTGGTGCTGCGCACCGGCCAGCCCCTGACGGAGGACGCCGTGGAGCGTTCGATCGCCATGCTCCGCAGCCAGGAGGAGGACCCGGACTCCCCGGCCCCGTCGCAGGTGTTCACCGCGAACATCCTGTCCAACCGGGGTCGCACGATCCGCCCCAAGACCCTCAACCAGCAGCGCTACGTCGACGCGATCGACAAGCACACGATCACCTTCGGCCTCGGCCCGGCCGGCACCGGCAAGACCTACCTGGCGATGGCCAAGGCCGTCCAGGCCCTGCAGGCCAAGGAGGTCAACCGGATCATCCTGACCCGCCCGGCGGTCGAGGCGGGCGAGCGGCTGGGCTTCCTGCCCGGCACCCTCTACGAGAAGATCGACCCGTACCTGCGCCCGCTGTACGACGCGCTGCACGACATGATCGACCCGGACTCCATCCCGCGCCTGATGGCCAGCGGCACCATCGAGGTCGCCCCGCTCGCGTACATGCGCGGCCGCACCCTCAACGACGCCTTCATCATCCTCGACGAGGCCCAGAACACCTCGCCCGAGCAGATCAAGATGTTCCTCACCCGCCTCGGGTTCAACTCCCGGGTGGTGGTCACCGGCGACACCACCCAGATCGACCTCCCGAGCGGTACCAGGAGCGGCCTCAAGGTCGTCCAGGAGATCCTGGCCGACGTGCCGGACATCCACTTCTCCGTCCTCACCAGCACCGACGTGGTCCGCCACAAGCTGGTCGGCCGGATCGTGGACGCGTACGAGCGCTGGGACGCCCGGCAGGAGGTCGAGGACAACGCCCCGGCCGCTCGCAAGCCGGCCCAGCGGCGCCCCGGTAAGACGACCGCGGCGCGCGCACCCCGACAGTCCCATCGCACCGAAAGCTGAGCACACAGCCCGTCATGTCGATCGACATCGCCAACGAGTCCGGCTGGGACGCCGATGAGGAAGCCATCCTCGACGTCGCCCGCTTCGCCCTGGACAAGATGCGGATCCACCCGCAGTCCGAACTGTCCGTGATCCTGGTGGACGGTGCGGCGATGGAGGAGCTGCACATCCAGTGGATGGACCTGCCCGGCCCGACCGACGTGATGTCGTTCCCGATGGACGAGCTGCGTCCCGGCAAGGAGGGCGAGGAACTGCCGCAGGGCCTGCTCGGCGACATCGTGCTCTGCCCCGAGGTCGCCGAGCAGCAGGGCAAGGCGGCCCCCTCCAAGCACTCGATGGACGAGGAGCTGCAGCTGCTCACCGTCCACGGCGTGCTGCACGTCCTCGGCTACGACCACGAGGAGCCGGAGGAAGAGGAGGAGATGTTCGCCCTCCAGAAGCGCATCCTGGACGACTGGCGGGCGGGCCGCGGCCTCGGCGGCATCTCCCCGGCCCCCACCACCCACTGAGCGCGGAGCCCGAACCCCTGTGAGTGGTGAGAGTACGAGCTTCATCCTCGGCGCCGTGGCCCTGGTCGTGCTCGGCTGGTTGGCCGCGTGCGCCGAGGCGGGCATCTCCCGGGTCTCCCGGTTCCGGGCGGAGGAGGCCGTACGGAACGGGCGGCGCGGCTCCGCGCGGCTGCTGACCGTCGCCTCCGACCCGATCCGCTACCTCAACCTGGCGACCCTGATCCGGGTGGCCAGCGAGATGGCGGCGGCCGTCCTGGTCACCGCGGTGTGCGTGCGCAACATCCACCCGACCTGGCGGGCCGTACTGCTGGCCTTCGGCGTGATGGTGCTGGTGTCCTTCGTCGCGGTGGGCGTCTCGCCGCGCACGATCGGGCGTCAGCACCCGATCTCCACCACCACCGCGGCCTCCTTCGTGCTGCTGCCGCTGGCCGCGGTGCTCGGCCCGATCCCGCGGCTGCTGATCCTGCTCGGCAACGCGCTCACGCCGGGCAAGGGCTACCGGGAGGGGCCGTTCGCCTCCGAGGCGGAGCTGCGGGCCCTGGTCGACCTCGCCGAGAAGGACGACCTGATCGAGGACGAGGAGCGCCGGATGGTGCACTCGGTCTTCGAGCTGGGCGACACCATCGTGCGCGAGGTGATGGTGCCGCGCACCGACCTGGTGATGATCGAGCGGCACAAGACCGTCCGGCAGGCGCTCACCCTGGCGCTGCGCTCGGGCTTCTCGCGGATCCCGGTGGTCGGCGACAACGAGGACGACGTGGTCGGCATCGTCTACCTCAAGGACCTGGTGCGCCGCACCCACATCAACCGCGAGGCGGAGGCCGAGGAGGTCGGCGCGGTGATGCGCCCGGCCGTCTTCGTACCGGACTCCAAGCCGGCCGGTGACCTGCTGCGCGAGATGCAGCAGCGCCGCTCGCACGTCGCGATCGTGATCGACGAGTACGGCGGCACGGCCGGCCTGGTCACCATCGAGGACATCCTGGAGGAGATCGTCGGCGAGATCACCGACGAGTACGACCGGGAGATCGCGCCGATCGAGGACCTCGGCGACGGCTCGTACCGGGTCACCGCCCGCCTGCTGGTGGAGGACCTGGGCGAGCTGTTCGGCATCGAGCTGGAGGACGAGGACGTCGAGACCGTCGGCGGTCTGCTGGCCAAGCACCTCGGGCGGGTGCCGATCCCCGGTTCCTCCTGCGAGATCCCGCTGCCAGACTCCGACGACACCGGCCTGACCGGCATCCTGCTGACCGCCGAGTCCTCGGCCGGGCGGCGCAACCGGATCGGCTCGGTGGTCGCCTCGCCCGTGCGCTGGACGGCCGGTGCCGCGGAGGCGGCGGGCGAGTAGCGGGCCCGGGGCCGCCGCGCGACTATGGAGGGCATGACGCACAAACTTCGCGCGGAGTACGGCCCGCAGGGGACGGCCGGCGGGGTGAAGTCCTGGCACGTGGTGCGGGACGGCGACCTGTCGACGGCGCTCTGCGGACGGACCATGCCGGACGACGCGGAGACGCGGCCGGAGGAGGACTGGGGCACCGGGCTGCGCTGCTGCCAGCAGTGCGGCTCGCTCTACATGCACGAGGTACCCCACATGCAGGGGAGCCACCCGTACAGCTAGGCCGTGGTCGAGCCCAGGAGGTCGCCATGAAGCTGCAAGACGAACTGCCCGTCGACCACAAGCTCGTCATGGTCTGGCGGATCGGGGCGGGGCTCGGGGGGGTCTTCCTGATCGTGTTCGGGAGTCTGGGGCTTGCCGACCACCCGGGCATCCTGGACACGAGGGGTGACGAGATCGGCGGGCTGTCGACCAACGGCGCGCTGGCCATCCTGTCCGTCGTGGTGGGCGCGATCCTGGTGCTCGGGGCGGTCATCGGCGGGAACTTCGCGTCCAACCTCAACATGGTGGTCGGTGTGCTGTTCGTGCTGTCCGGCTTCTACGGGCTGGCGGTGCTCGGGCGGCCGGACGCGAACATCCTCAACTTCCGGATGTCGAACGTGCTGTTCGCGTTCCTGTTCGGGATCGTCATCACCACCTTCGGGATGTACGGCCGGGTGAGCAGTCACCTGCCGCACGACAACCCGTTCTGGCGCGCGCGGATCAAGCGCGAGGAGCCGTTGCCCTCCGGGCCGAAGACCTTCGTCAAGATCATGAACCCCAACCCCGGGCGGACCCACCCGGTCGGCCACTGATCTGTGACGGATGCCTATGCTCGGCGGCATGAGTGACATCGTCGAGCTCGACCCCGAAGACAAGAAGATCATCACCCTGGCCCGCTCGGCCCGCGCCCGCAACGGCGTGCCCGAGGGGGCCGCGGTGCGTGACGAGACCGGCCGCACCTACGTGGCCGGGACGGTCGCGCTGGAGTCGCTGAAGCTGAGCGCGCTGCAGACGGCGGTGGCGATGGCGGTGGCCAGCGGCGCGAAGTCGCTGGAGGCGGCCGCCGTGGTGAGCGAGGCCGAGCAGCCGGCCGAGGCCGACCTGGCCGCCGTACGGGACCTGGGCGGGGCCGGGACGCCGGTACTGCTGGCCGGTCCGGACGGGACGCTGCGGGTGTCGGCCGAGGCCCGCTGAGGGGTCTCGGCGGGTCGTACCGCGGGCACTGCCCCCATGGCCGTACCGCAGGCACTGCCCCCATGTGCTCAGCCGATAATCTCACCGGGGGAGTGGACTCGGTGAGGGGACTGGGGCATGGGGGCGTTGGCGTTCATCGCCGGGCTGCTGCTGTTCGTGATGGGGATGGGCAAGTGGCAGGAGACCGACTCGCCGGCCTGGCTCTGGGGCTCGATCGGCTTTCTGGTGCTGTTGGTGGTGTTCTCGCTGATCGGGCGGGGCGACGACAAGGGCTGAGCACCGCCTGAACCCGGGGCCCGGACGGCGGGGCTCCGGTGATCAGGGAGAATGGAGCCCATGAATGCCCCTTCCTCCTCGTACCGCTCCGGGTTCGCGTGCTTCGTCGGCCGCCCCAACGCGGGCAAGTCGACCCTGACCAACGCCCTGGTGGGGACGAAGGTCGCGATCACCTCCGACCGCCCGCAGACCACCCGGCACACCGTGCGCGGCATCGTGCACCGCCCGGACGCCCAGCTCGTGCTGGTCGACACCCCCGGTCTGCACAAGCCGCGCACCCTGCTCGGCGAACGCCTCAACGACCTGGTCCGCACCACCTGGGCCGAGGTCGACGTGATCGGCTTCTGCCTCCCCGCCGACCAGAAGATCGGCCCCGGCGACAAGTTCATCGCCAAGGAGATCGCCGGGATCAAGAAGACCCCCAAGGTCGCCATCGTCACCAAGACCGACCTGGTCGACTCCAAGCGCCTGGCCGAGCAGCTCATCGCCATCCACCAGCTCGGGATCGAGCTGGGCTTCGAGTGGGCCGAGATCATCCCGGTCTCCGCGGTCGGCGACAAGCAGGTCGAGCTGGTCGCCGACCTGCTCACCAAGCTCCTGCCGGAGGGCGACCAGCTCTACCCGGACGGCGACCTCACCGACGAGCCCGAGCAGATCATGGTCGCCGAGCTGATCCGCGAGGCCGCGCTGGAGGGCGTGCGCGACGAACTGCCGCACTCACTGGCCGTCGTGGTCGAGGAGATGCTGCCGCGCGAGGGTCGCCCCGCGGACCGCCCGCTGCTGGACATCCACGCCAACGTCTACATCGAGCGGCAGAGCCAGAAGGCCATCGTCATCGGCGCCAAGGGCTCCCGCCTCAAGCACGTCGGCAGCACCGCCCGCAAGCACATCGAGGCGCTGCTCGGCACCCCGGTCTACCTGGACCTGCACGTCAAGGTGGCCAAGGACTGGCAGCGCGACCCCAAGCAGCTGCGCAAGCTCGGCTTCTGACGGGGGATCCGGCAACGCCGCGATCGCACACCCGCGAGTGCCGCGCGGGGGTCACGCGCCCTCGCGCAGCACCAGCGACACCAGCTCGCGCTGCGAGTCGGTGAGCTTGGGGTCGGCGCAGTACACCGTCCGGCCGTCGACGGTGATCTCGTAGTGGAAGCCGTCCGGCACCCCGTACGAGGGCGCGCGCTGCCCGCCGGCGACGGCCTCGCGGGCGAGCGCGTGGACGTGCGGGGCGTCCACGCGCTCGGCGGTGTCGAGCTCCGCGTGGCGGACGATTCCGGCGAGGCCGCCGGTCCGGGTCACCTGGATACGCATGGTGTCCATGGTGCTACGCAGGGAGGGCCGGTGCGGCGCTTTTCCCGGACCGTGACCTTCGGGGCCCGCCCGGCGGGCCCTTGCCCGATCCGACGAGACCCACCGGACGGGCCCGGGGCCCGCCTCGGACAGGCATCGTTCAGCCCGGGCTGACCCCCACCTGCGCCCAGGCGGCCGTCACGGTGTCCGCGATCGAGGACTGGTCGGGGTAACGGGCCTTGGCGGCGGCCACGGTGGCCCGGGCGAAGGCGGTGAAGTCGGCGTCGGCGGGCAGCCGGCGGCCGGTCAGCGCGTCGTACCAGATCCGCCCGGCGTGGTCCCAGGCCTGGCCGCCGAGGGCGGTGGCCAGCAGGTAGAACGCGTGGTTGGGGATGCCGGAGTTGATGTGCACCCCGCCGTTGTCCTCCGAGGTCTGGACGTAGTCCCGCATGTGCGCGGGCTGCGGGTCCTTGCCGAGCTGCGGGTCGTCGTAGGCGGTGCCGGGGGCCTTCATCGAGCGCAGCGCCACGCCCTGGATGCCGGGGGCGAGCAGCCCGGCGCCGATCAACCAGTCGGCGTCGGCGGCGTTCTGGCGCAGTGCGTACTGCTTGACCAGCGAGCCGAAGACGTCGGAGACCGACTCGTTGAGCGCGCCGGGCTGGTCCTGGTACTCCAGTCCGGCGGTGAACTGGGTGACGCCGTGGGTGAGTTCGTGGCCGATGACGTCGACGCAGGCGGTGAAGTCGCCGAAGATCTCGCCGTCGCCGTCACCGAAGACCATCCGCTGGCCGTTCCAGAAGGCGTTGTCGTAGTCCCGGCCGTAGTGCACGCTGGCGTCCAGGCGCAGCCCTTGGCCGTCGATCGAGTCGCGGCCGAAGACGTCGGCGTACAGCGCGAAGGTGGCGCCGAGGCCGTCGTAGGCGTGGTTCACGGAGGCGTCGGCGGCCGGGGCCTGGCCCTCGGTGCGGACGGTGCGGCCGGGCAGCCGCTGGTTGTGACCGGCGTCGGCGATCACCCGGTCGAGGCCCGGGTTCGCGGGGACCGGAGGGGGAGGAGCGAGGCGGGCCGCGCGGTGGGCGGCGTCGAGGGCGAGGGAGCGGACGGCGGGCTCGTGACCGGCCTCGGCGAGGCGGTCCAGGACGTACGGCGGGACGATCGCGCAGAGCGGGACTCGTGCAGTCATGGTCATGTGGCCCAGGGTGAGGCCTTGATGACCGGTTGTCACCATCTTTGACATGACCGGTCGGCGTCTCAAGGAGTGGAACGGAAGCCCGGATCACTTCGGGGGCGCGCGGCCCTGGGTTACGCTGGGGCATCATGCGCAACGGGCTGCTTCTTCTTAGCTGCCGCGTCGAGGGCCTGTAGTCCCCAGGGGCCGGCTCCCTCGCCGCGGGGAACGAGCTGTGCGCGGAAACGGCGATCCGATGGCGAATCGCGAGCGGCAGCAGAGGCCGGCCAGTCGGTGTTGATCCATCCCGACCCGCCCCGCACCACGCATCCACAGGAAGCCGAGAGTCACCTCCATGACCGAGCAGACCTCCGCCGCGTCCGTCCCCGCCGCTCGCGCCTTCGTCGACCGGCCCACCCCGATCACCGCCGCCTCCGTGCGCCAGCAGCCCTCGGGCATGCGGTACGGGCGTTACCTGCCGTTCGGCACCGTCGACCTGCCGGACCGCACCTGGCCGGACAAGGTGATCACCAAGGCGCCGCGCTGGCTCTCCACGGACCTGCGGGACGGCAACCAGGCGCTGATCGACCCGATGTCCCCGGCCCGCAAGCGCAAGATGTTCGACCTGCTGGTGCGGATGGGCTACAAGGAGATCGAGGTCGGCTTCCCGTCGTCCGGGGCCACCGACCACGCCTTCGTGCGGTCGCTGATCGAGGAGGGGGCGATCCCGGAGGACGTCACCATCTCGGTGCTGACCCAGGCCCGCGAGGAGCTGATCGAGAAGACCGTGGAGTCGCTGATCGGCGCCCCGCGGGCGACCGTCCACCTGTACAACGCGACCGCGCCGCTGTTCCGCCGGGTGGTGTTCCGCAACGACAAGGCGGCCACCAAGGCGATCGCCGTCGACGGCACCCGGCTGGTGATGGAGTACGCCGAGAAGCTGCTGGGCGACGACACCGTCTTCGGCTACCAGTACTCGCCGGAGATCTTCGTGGACACCGAGCTGGACTTCGCCCTGGAGGTCTGCGAGGCGGTGATGGACGTCTGGCAGCCGGGCGAGGGCCGCGAGATCATCCTGAACCTGCCGGCCACCATCGAGCGGGCCACCCCGAACGTCCAGGCCGACCAGTTCGAGTGGATGTCGCGCAACCTGTCCCGCCGCGAGTTCGTCTGCCTGTCGGTGCACCCGCACAACGACCGCGGCACGGCCGTCGCCTCCGCCGAGCTGGCCTACACGGCGGGCGCGGACCGGATCGAGGGCTGCCTGTTCGGACAGGGCGAGCGCACCGGCAACGTCGACCTGGTGACGCTGGGGATGAACCTGTTCTCGCAGGGCATCGACCCGCAGATCGACTTCTCCGACATCGACGAGGTGCGCCGCACCGCCGAGTACTGCAGCCAGATGGAGGTGCACCCCCGCCACCCGTACGCCGGCGACCTGGTGTACACCTCCTTCTCCGGCTCGCACCAGGACGCCATCAAGAAGGGCTTCGACGTCCTGGAGGCGGACGCCAGGGCGGCCGGGGTGCCGGTGGACGAGCACACCTGGGGCGTGCCGTACCTGCCGATCGACCCGAAGGACGTCGGCCGCA
The DNA here is from genome assembly GCF_040609455.1 of Kitasatospora sp. NPDC004669. Lineage (NCBI taxonomy): Bacteria > Bacillati > Actinomycetota > Actinomycetes > Kitasatosporales > Streptomycetaceae > Kitasatospora > Kitasatospora sp. NPDC004669. The sequence goes on along the minus strand of NZ_JBEXKB010000003.1, from coordinate 102,092 downwards.
CCTACGAGGCGGTCATCCGGGTCAACAGCCAGTCCGGCAAGGGCGGTGTGGCGTACGTCCTGAAGAACGACCACAAGCTGGACCTGCCGCGCCGGATGCAGATCGAGTTCTCCCGGATCATCCAGGCCAAGACCGATGCCGAGGGCGGCGAGGTCACCCCGGCGGAGATCTGGCGGGTCTTCGAGGACGAGTACCTGCCGACCCCGGCCAACCCGTGGGGCCGACTGTCGCTGACCGGGTCGCGCACCCTGACCACCGAGGACGGCCGGGACGCGCTGAGCGCCGAGGCCGTGGTGGACGGCGCGACGGTGACCCTGAGCGGTGCCGGCAACGGCCCGGTCTCGGCCTTCGCGGACGCGCTGGCCCGGATCGGCGTGGACGTACGCGTGCTGGACTACGCCGAGCACGCGCTGAGCGAGGGCGGCGACGCCCAGGCGGCCGCGTACGTGGAGTGCGCGGTGGACGGCAAGGTGCTGTGGGGCGTGGGCATCGACGGCAACACCGTGCTGGCCTCGCTGAAGGCGATGATCAGCGCCGTCAACCGCTCGCAGCGCGGGTAATTCGTGCAGGTGGTACGCGAAGGGCCGTTCACAGGGGCGGCCCTTCGCCGCGTGCGGCACGCGCTGTGGTCTGCGCCACATTTTTTCGGGCCGGAAGCCGTTCGAGGTACTGACACGTGCCGGTAACCGTGGCAACATCGATCCACCGGAAAGCCGGGTCGGTGGGACGGCCTCGGTGTCCGGTCGCGTGACCTGCCCATAGTTGTGCAGGCCGCCTGCCATGTCTGGGGAGTGGCGCCGTGACCAGGTTGTGGGGTGTTCGCCCGCGGTGGCGGACCGACGTTCTCGGTGACTTCTTCTGCCCGGGCTGCGGCGGGGACCGCAACTATCGTCGGCAGCACGGCCGGCGGTGGCTGCGACTCCTGGGGTCCCCGGTGGTCCCGCTCGGGCCGGTGATCGGCAGCGTGCAGTGCACCAGCTGCCACGGCCGGTACGGCGTCGAGGCCCTGGAACAGCCCACCAGCGTACGCCTCGGCGGGATGCTGCGGGACGGTCAGTACACCGTCGCGCTGGCCCTGCTGGCGGCCGGCGGCACCGCCCACCGGGCGGCCCGTGAGGCGGCCTGTGCGGCGGTGCGCGAGGCCGGGTTCGAGGACTGCGGCGAGGCCCAGGTGCTGGCCGCGCTCGCCGCGCTGTCCGGGCTCGGCGGCGAACTGTACGACGCCCACGGGATGTCCGGCGGCCTCGCCGTGGAACTGCACGCGGTGCTCGAACCGCTCGCCCCGCACCTGGCCCGGCAGGGCCGTGAGCGCCTGCTGCTGCAGGGCGCCGCGATCGCCCTGGCGGACGGGCGCTACCTGCCCGAGGAGCGCGAGGCGCTGGCCGCGGTCGGGCGCTGCCTGGACCTGCCGCAGCCCGCGGTCACGGAGCTGCTGGAGGCGGCGACCCGGGCGCCGTACGAGAACCTCTAGACCCGTCCCGGCCGTAGACCTTTCGAATCCCCCACAAACGGGCCCGAACCCCCCTCCGGGCCCGCCGTGACCCGCATCGCAGTGGTCCTCCCCCACGGCCCCGGTGCGGGCACCACGGCTGCCCGACGGCGGGCGCCCCGGCCGCCCCGCGGCTGGGGGAGAATGGACCGCATGAGTCTTTTCCGGGACGACGGCGTCGTGTTGCGGGCGCAGAAGCTCGGCGAGGCCGATCGGATCATCACCCTGCTGACCCGCCAGCACGGCAAGGTGCGGGCGGTGGCGCGCGGGGTGCGCAAGACCAAGTCCAAGTTCGGCGCCCGCCTGGAGCCGTTCTCGCACGTGGACGTGCAGTTCTTCAGCCGGGGGAGCGAACTGGTCGGGCGCGGGCTGCCGCTGTGCACCCAGGTGGAGACCATCGCCCCGTACGGGGGTTCGATCGTGACCGACTACGGCCGCTACACCGCCGGCACGGCGATGCTGGAGACGGCCGAGCGCTTCGCCGAGAACGAGGGCGAGCCGGCCGTCCAGCAGTACCTGCTGCTGGTGGGCGGGCTGCGCACGCTGGCGGCCGGGCTGCACGAGTCGCACCTGGTGCTGGACGCCTTCCTGCTGCGCTCGCTCGCGGTGAACGGGTACGGCGCGAGCTTCACGGACTGCGCCAAGTGCGGTCTGGACGGGCCGAACCGTTTCTTCTCGCTCCCGGCGGGCGGGGTGCTCTGCGCGGACTGCCGGGTGCCCGGATGTGCCGTACCCTCCCCTGAGACACTGGTACTGCTCGGGGCGCTGCTGTCAGGGGACTGGCAGACGGCCGACGCCTGCGAGCCGCGGTACTGGCGGGAGGGCAGCGGCCTGGTCGCGGCCTATCTGCAGTGGCACCTGGAGCGGGGCATCCGCTCGATGAGATACGTGGAGAAGTGAGCACATGGCAGCGCGACGGCTCTTCGGCGGCGGCAAGCAACGGGCGTACGTTCCCCCGACCCCGCACCCCAGCGGCGCACAGCCGCCGAAGATCCCCGGCGAGCTGGTCCCCGAACACGTCGCCATCGTGATGGACGGCAACGGCCGCTGGGCCAAGGAGCGCGGGCTGCCCCGCACCGAGGGCCACAAGGTCGGCGAGTCCGTCGTGCTGGACGTCCTGGCGGGCGCCATCGAGCTCGGGGTCAAGAACATCTCGCTGTACGCGTTCTCCACCGAGAACTGGAAGCGCTCGCCCGACGAGGTGAAGTTCCTGATGAACTTCAACCGGGACGTCATCCGCCGCCGCCGCGACGAGATGGACGCGCTGGGCGTGCGGATCCGCTGGGCCGGCCGGATGCCCAAGCTGTGGAAGAGCGTCGTGCAGGAGCTGCAGGTCGCCGAGGAGCAGACCAAGGGCAATGACGCCGTGACGCTCTACATGTGCGTCAACTACGGTGGCCGGGCCGAGTTGGCCGACGCGGCGCAGGCGATCGCGCGGGAGGTCGCGGCCGGGCGGCTGGACCCGAAGAAGGTCAACGAGAAGACCCTCGCCAAGTACATGTACCACCCGGACATGCCGGACGTGGACCTCTTCCTGCGCCCCAGCGGCGAGCAGCGCACCTCCAACTTCCTGCTCTGGCAGTCCGCGTACGCCGAGTTCGTGTTCCAGGACGTGCTCTGGCCGGACTTCGACCGCCGTGACCTGTGGCGCGCCTGCGAGCAGTTCGCGATGCGCGACCGCCGCTTCGGCGGGGCGATCCCGAACGACGTCACCGGGCCGGTGGGGCTGCCCGGCCAGCGCTGACGTCCGTGTGCTGACGCCGGTGTGCTGACACCGGGTACGGCGAAGGGCCCGCGGGATCCCGCGGGCCCTTCGCCGTACGTCCGTACGGGCTGCCCCCGTACGGGCCGCCGTTAGGCCTTCTGCGCGCACTCCGCGCAGGTGCCGAAGATCTCCAGCGTGTGCGCGATGTCGCTGAACCCGTGCTCGGCGGCGACCGAGTTGGCCCAGCGCTCCACCGCGGGGCCCTCCACCTCGACGGTCGCGCCGCAGTGCCGGCAGACCAGGTGGTGGTGGTGCCCGCTGCTGCACCGGCGGTAGACGGCCTCGCCGTCGGCGGTGCGCAGCACGTCCACCTCGCCGGCGTCGGCGAGTGACTGGAGCGTTCGGTAGACCGTGGTCAAGCCGACGGAGTCCCCGCGGTGCTTGAGCAGGTCGTGGAGCTCCTGCGCGCTGCGGAAGTCCGCGATCTCGTCCAGGGCCGCCGAGACGGCGGCACGCTGCCGGGTCGATCGGGCGCGCGGCGACGGGCCTGCGGTGGTCACCGTGGGTCCTCCTGGGGTCGTGGGCGTCTCGCACCTCATTGTGCCAGCCCCGCGCGCCCCTCCGAGGTGGTCGTGCCGGAGGAAGTCTTTCCCGCGATTTGGTCGGGGATTTGGACGTCGCAGACCTTCGGTCCCTGATCGGCGTCGCCGCCCCGGCGGTGACGGCGCCGGGCGAGCGGCGCGGCGATCACGCTGAACACCGCGAAGACCGCGATGGCGAGCAGCACGATGGCCGGGCCGGAGGGCACGTCGAGGTGGTAGGAGCCGGTGACGCCGGCCAGCGAGACCACCACGCCGAGCGCGACGGCGGCGGCCTGGGTGGCGGCGAAGGAGCGGGTGAGCTGCTGGGCGGCGACCACCGGGACCACCATCAGGGCGCTGACCAGCAGCAGCCCGACCACCCGCATGGCGACCGTGACGGTGACCGCGGCCATCACCGCGAGCAGCAGGTTGAGGGTGCGCACCGGCACGCCGGTGACCCGGGCGAAGTCCTCGTCCTGGCAGATCGCGAAGAGCTGGCGGCGCAGGCCGACGGTGACCGCGATGACCACCGCGCCGAGCACCGCGATCGCGGCGAGGTCCTCGGGGGCGACGGTGAGGATCGAACCCCACAGGTAGCTCTCCAGCGAGCCGGCCCCGGCCTGGGCGGAGAGCGAGACGAGCAGCTTGCCGCAGGCCATGCCGCCGTAGAAGAGCATCGCGAGGGCGATGTCGCCGCGTTGGTTGCCGCGCGAGCGGACCAGCTCCATGGTGACCGCGCCGAGCACGCAGACCAGCACGGCCATCCAGACCGGGCTGGTCTGGAAGATGAAACCGAGGCCGACGCCGGTCATCGCGACGTGGCCCATGCCGTCGCCCATCAGGGCCTGGCGGCGCTGCACCAGGTAGATGCCGACGGCGGGGGCGGTGATCCCGACCAGCACGGCGGCGAGCAGGGCGCGCTGCATGAAGTCGTAGGAGAGCATCTCGGTCATGCGAGCAGCCTCGGCGGGGTGAGGTCGGCGTGCGGGTGGACGTGGTCGTGGCCGGGCAGCGCGTGCAGGCCGGTGTTGGGCACGGGCGGGCCGTCGTGGGCGACGCAGCCGTCCCGCAGCACCACGGCGCGGTCGATCAGCGGCTCCAGCGGCCCGAGTTCGTGCAGGACCAGGAGGACGGAGGCGCCGCGGCCGACCTCGGCGCGCAGGGTGTCGGCGAGCACCTGCTGGCTGGCGGCGTCCACGCCGGCCATCGGCTCGTCCATGATCAGCAGGTCGGGGGTGGCGACCAGGGCGCGGGCGATCAGCACCCGCTGCTGCTGGCCGCCGGACAGGTCGGCCACGCCGTCCCCGGCCCGGTCCAGCATGCCGACGGCGGCCAGCGCGCGGTCCACCGCCTCGCGGTCCTTGCGGCGGAAGGGCAGCAGCCCGTGCTGCGCCAGCCGTCCGGTGGAGACCACCTCGCGCACCGTCGCCGGGACGCCGGAGGCGGCGGTGGTGCGCTGGGGGACGTACCCGATCCGGTGCCAGGCGCGGAAGGAGCCGTACGGGTTGCCGAACAGCTCCAGGGTGCCCCGCTCCAGCGGCACCGAGCCGATCACGGCCTTGACGGTGGTCGACTTGCCGGAGCCGTTGGCGCCGAGCAGGGCGACGACCTCGCCGGGTTCCACGGTGAGGTCGACGCCGCGCAGCACCGGCCGGCCGCCGCGCGAGGCGACGGCGTCACGGAGGCGGACGGCCGGGGGTATCGGGTGGGTCATGGCGCTGCGTCCTGTCAGCTGGTGGCGTTCGCGTTGAGGGCGGCCCGGAGGTTGGCCAGGTTCTGCTTCATGACGGAGAGGTAGTCGTCCTTGGAGGGGTCCTTGACGCCCTCCAGCGGGTCCAGGACGGCGGTCTTGAGGCCGAGGTCCTTGGCGACGGTGTCGGCGAGCTTGGGGCTGACCAGGGTCTCGAAGAAGATCGTGGTGACACCGTTGTCCTTGGCGGCCTTCTGCACCTCGGCGAGACGGGCCGGGGTGGGCTCGGACTCCGGGTCGACGCCGTTGATGGCGACCTGGGTGAGGCCGTAGTGGTCGGCGAGGTAGCCGAAGGCGGCGTGGCTGGTGACGAAGGTCTTGGTCTTGGTGTCCTTCAGCCCGTCGCGGAAGTCCTGGTCCAGGGCGGTGAGCTTGGTGACCAGCTCGTCGGTGTTCTTCTTGTAGTCGTCGGCGTGCGCCGGGTCGGCCTTGGCGAACTCGTCGCCGACGCTCTTGGCGATCGCGGCGTAGCGGGACGGGTCGAGCCAGATGTGCGGGTCGCCGGCCGGGCCCTCGTGCTTGTGGCCGTCGGCTTCCTTGGTGTCCTCGTCGAGGTGGTGGTCGACCAGCGGGCTGGCGGCGGTGGCGTCGATCTTGTGCTTGCTGCCGGACTGGTCGACGGCCTGGTCGACGGTGGGCTGCAGGCCCTTGAGGTAGACGATCGCGTCGGCCTTCTGGACGCCGGCGACCTGCTTGGCGGTGAGCTCCAGGTCGTGCGGCTCGACGCCGGGGGCGGTGAGGTCGGTGACCGAGACGTGGTCCTTGCCGATCTGCTGGGCCAGGAACTCCATCGGGTAGAAGGACGCGACGACGTTCAGCTTGCCGTCCGTGCCCTTGGCGCTGCTGCTGCCGCCGCAGGCCGTGAGGGCCAGGGAGGCGGTGAGGGCGGTGGCGGCCAGGGCTATGGAGGTGCGGGCAGGTCGTCGGATCATCATGACAATCATTCTCATCTCAAGTGGAAATGATTGTCAACTCACTCGGATGGGTGAACGGCAGGTGGCGGTGGATGGGGGAGGACGGACGATACCGATTTGAACCCCGTACCCATCTGGCCGGTAACCTGAGGTATTCGGGTACGCGCAACCAGCCGTGCCCTGACCGTGCCGTACGTACTGAAGAGAGCACTGTGGCCGCCGACAAGATCGACACGATCGTCAGCCTGAGCAAGCGCCGTGGCTTCGTCTACCCCTGCAGCGAGATCTACGGCGGCACGCGTGCCGCCTGGGACTACGGACCGCTGGGTGTCGAGCTCAAGGAGAACATCAAGCGCCAGTGGTGGCGTGCGATGGTCCAGGCCCGTGAGGACGTCGTCGGACTGGACTCGTCGGTGATCCTGGCCCGCGAGGTCTGGGAGGCCTCCGGCCACGTCGCCACCTTCAACGACCCGCTGACCGAGTGCATGTCCTGCCACAAGCGCCACCGGGCCGACCACCTGGAGGAGAAGTACGAGGCCAAGCACGGCTTCCCGCCGCCGAACGGCCTCAAGGACGTCAACTGCCCCGACTGCGGCACCAAGGGCCAGTTCACCGAGCCCAAGGACTTCTCGGGCATGCTGAAGACCCACCTCGGCGTCACCGAGGAGGCCGCCGGCCTGGCGTACCTGCGCCCGGAGACCGCGCAGGGCATCTTCACCAACTTCGCGGCCGTCCAGACCACTTCGCGCAAGAAGCCGCCGTTCGGCATCGCCCAGACCGGCAAGAGCTTCCGCAACGAGATCACCCCCGGCAACTTCATCTTCCGCACCCGCGAGTTCGAGCAGATGGAGATGGAGTTCTTCGTCAAGCCGGGCGAGGACGAGCAGTGGCACGAGTACTGGCTCCAGCAGCGCTGGGACTGGTACGTCGACCTCGGCCTGCGCACCGAGAACATGCGCTTCTTCGAGCACCCGAAGGAGAAGCTGTCCCACTACGCCAAGCGCACCGTGGACATCGAGTACCGCTTCAACTTCGGCGGCTCCGAGTTCTCCGAGCTGGAGGGTGTGGCCAACCGCACCGACTATGACCTGCGGGTGCACAGCGAGGCGTCCGGCCGGGACCTCAAGTACTTCGACCAGGAGAGCGGCGAGCGGTACTTCCCGTACGTCATCGAGCCGGCGGCCGGCCTCAACCGTGCCATGCTGGCCTTCCTGATCGACGCCTACTTCGAGGACGAGGCGCCGAACGCCAAGGGCGTCATGGAGAAGCGCGTCGGCATGCGGCTCGACCCGCGCCTGGCCCCGGTCAAGGTCGCCGTCCTGCCGCTGTCCCGCAACGCCGACCTCTCCCCGAAGGCCCGCGGCCTGGCCGCCGACCTGCGCACCGCCTGGAACGTCGAGTTCGACGACGCCGGCGCGATCGGCAAGCGCTACCGCCGCCAGGACGAGATCGGCACGCCGTTCTGCGTGACGGTCGACTTCGACACCCTTGAGGACAACGCGGTGACCGTCCGCGACCGCGACAGCATGTCGCAGGAGCGCGTGTCGCTCGACCAGGTGAAGGCGTACCTGGGCGCGCGCCTCATCGGCTGCTAGGCCGGTTCCTCCGGCTCCGGGAGCCCCCGTCCGCCCTGATCGCAGGGGCGGCGGGGGCTCCTTGCCGTTTCGGCGCCCGTCGGCCGGGAGGCGCCCCTTATCGCCGGCCCCAGCGGGAGCGCGGGGCGGCGGGCGGGGCGGTCGGCAGACCGGCGGTGCGGAGGGCGGCGAGGGTGGTGCGGTGGCGGGGCCCGTCGGCGAGGAGGGCCGCCAGTAACTGGCCGTAGAGGTCCGGGGTGCCGTCCAGGGCGGCGGCCAGGCGGACCAGTTCGACGGGTGGCCGCAGGGCGGCCAGCTCGTTCAGCAGGAGGCTGACGAGCGCGGGCGGGAGCTCGGCGGCGAGGTCGGCGAGGTCGGCGGTGGGGCGGCCGGCGGCCTGGCGGAGCAGGGTGCGGACGTCGGCGGGGCGGCCGTGCTGCTGGAGGCAGGCGGCGAGGGAGGTCAGCTCGGGCGTCGGGGCGGAGCCCCACTCCCAGAGCAGGGTCGCGCCGTCGGCGTGCTGACCGGCCCGCTCCAGGGCCCCGAGGAGATCGGGGATCGCGGCCGCCGGGTAGGCCCAGAAGGCGTGGAACAGCTCCGCCGCCTCCTCCGCCAGCCCCAGTTCGCGTAGCTCGGCCAGCACCGCGACGGCGTGGTCGGGGGCGCCCCGGGCGGCCGTCCGGGCGAGGCGGAGTGAGACGCCGGTCGGGCCGCGCTGGGAGAGCATGCCGACCAGGAGGGCGGTGTCGGCGGGCGCGAGGAGGGCGGCGGCCTGGTTCAGCAGCTCTTCGGCCTCGGGGAGGGCGCCGGTGCGGTGGAGGGTGGTGATCCGCTCGGTGAGGCCGCCGAGGTCGGGCCGGGTGGGGGGCGGCGGTGGGGTCTGCCTCGGCTGGGGTTCCGGTTCCTCGTGGGGATGCTGCCGGTGTCTGAGCTTGAGCTCCAACTCCTCCAGCTGGTCACTCAGTTGGAGGCAGCGGGCGCCCAGGCCCTCGCGGAGGGTGCGGGCCTGGGCGAGCTGTCGCAGCAGGTCCCCGTCCGGGCGGTGGCGGCCCGGGGTCGCGCGTATCGCCTCGTTCAACCGCTGTTCGCGTTGGCTCGCGTAGCGGCTCGCGCGGAGTAACTCGTCCAGTTCCGCCCGGAGTTCGGCGGCACGGTGCTCGCCCTCCGGCTGCTGGCCTGCGGATTGTGCCGTCGGCCGCATGCGCATGATCGCCCCAACCTGTCCATCCAGACCCTGACTGTGGGACATCCTGGCGTCGTTATGTGGCTGGGGAGTTAAGAGCGCACGACCAGCCGTGTGCGAGTGGTGTCAAGGAGCGCGCAGAGGGCGGTCGTTGCGAGAAGTGCGCCGGTCGCGCTCCGCAGCAGGGTCGCCTCGTAGTACGGGCCGGGGGCGATCCGTGCCACGGCGTAGCCGGCGACCGCACCCGCCAGGGCCGCCGGGAGCAGCCGCGGGGTGTCGCGCCGAACCGCCGCTCCGAGCGCGACCAGGCCTGCGAGAGCGGCGAGTTGGGGCGTGCCGAAGGTGCCGGCGTAGCGGATCGCCAGGGCCGGGACGAGGAAGAGCGCGAGCGCCCGTCCGATCGCCCCGGTGAGCGCGGTGACCCGGGGGCCGGTCGGCGACGGCGTCCGGTGCTCGACGAGTCGGGTGGCCGTGAGAACGGCCAACGCCGCTACGGCGGACGGCAGATGCCCGCCGATCCGGGCGAGGTCGTAGAGCAGCACGGTGTCGTACAGCATCAGCATCAACTGCCCGTACGCCCACAGGTCGAGAACGAACAGCAGCGGGTTGCGCGGGGGCCGGTGCTCGGCGGGTTCGCGCCTCGCCAGCCAGGAGATCAGCACCGGTGTGACGGCTCCGGAGAGCACCCGCAGGAGGATGTCGTCCACCGTGTACGGATTCCGCAGGTCCCATTCCACCGCGCAGAACGCCACCGTGTACGAGGCGGCCGCGAGTGGGATCAGCGGCGAGCGGGCCACCCGGACGTACAGCCGCCGGTCCAGCCGCCGCAGTACGGCGACGAACGTCAGCAGCACGAGCGGGAGTTCGAGGAACGCCTGCACCCGGAGCACGGACGGAGCCAGCAGCTCCGGTGCTGGGAAGTGCGCGGCGAGGCGGTCCAGGCGCGGTACGTCGAACCACCCGGGCGGCAGGTAGCGGGTGATGAACGCCGTGCTCCCGCCCTTCACCCGCTGGACGTAGACCGCGACCAGCGCCTGGTTCAGGAAGATGAGCGCCACGACGAGCGCGAGCGCCCCCTCGGGCCCGAAGCGCCCTTCGCGTCCGGGGCGTGGCTCCCGGCGCAGCACGCCGGGCGCCGACAGCAGGGCGGCGACGGCCGAGACCGCCACCGTCCCGTCCAGCAGGGGGATGACCGGCCTCACTGCGCCAGCCGCGCCCGCGCCTCCATCAGCGCGAAGCCGAGCAGGTTCAACCCCCGCCACTCCAGCGGGCGTTCGGCGCGGATGTCGTCCGAGGCGAGCCCGATGCCCCAGACCCGGTCCAGCGGGCTGGCCTCGACCAGCACCCGTCCGCCCGTGCCCAGCAGGTACGCGCGAAGTGCCTCGTCCTGGCCGAACTTGGCGACATTGCCCTCGACGACCAGCTCGAACCGGCCGGCCGTCCAGGTCCGCTCGTCGAAGTCCTTGACCAGTCGGCCGAGCTTCTTGGCCTCGGCGGGCGTGCGGGCCTCCAGGACGCGCTGCTCGATGGCCTCGTCCCCGAACATCCGGGCCTTGCCGGCCATCATCCAGTGCTCGGCGGACGCGTACGTCACCCCGTCGACGGTGAACCGCCCGGGCCACCACTGGCTCAGGCACTCCTGCCGGGTTTCGCCGGCCTTGCGCTGGGTGTGGCCCCAGAACATCACCCACTTCGGCCGGGCCCCGGTGGCCATCAGGGCGGCCAGGTCCTCGCGGTTGCGGACGTCGGCAAGGTCCCCCACACGCTGCTTGCTCATATCGTCATTCTGACACAAAGTCCCTGGGGTGGCCCACCGGATTTCCGGATCGGGCCGTCGATGGGCTGGTGCGATGATTCGGGTCAGCGACCTGGAGGCCATCGACGGCGAGGGCGGTGAGACGCTCCTGGACGGTGGCGGGGCGGCTGCCGGAGAAGAAGCGCTTGCTGCCTCGACGGGCCGCGCGCAGACGCCCCCAGTCGATCTGATCATCGGTCATCCGGCGATTGTCGGACTTGGTGTGGAGGTCGGACCAGCGGATTTCAGAAGCAGCGGACCCCCCTTCACCTGGCAGATGACGTTCCGGAACTGTCGGGTCGCGGCCGCGTCCGGCCGCCTGGCAGTGGCGGCAGCGGCCGCATCCCCGTCGTTCGTCAAGGGCGCTCCCAGGAAATTCCCAGGAGGAGGCAACCGAACGACAGTTCCCGGGAGTCTCCCCTGTGACCGGGCACGCGGGCCCGGCTGGCACAGAAACCGGCTCCGAGCACGATGAACCTGACGGGCACCCCCTTCCTCATCCTCACGATCGTTCTGTTCGTGGGCTCCATCGCGCTGGCCATGGCGCAATGGCTGGGCCAAGGAAGGTTCTTCGGGCGGGCGCGAACCCCGGAACAGCGGCGCACGCCGCTGCGCGCGCTCTCCTACCTCGGCACGGTGCTGCTCTGCCAGTTCACCGCCGTGGCCATGGTCTTCGTGATCGTCAACAACGAGAACCAGCTCTACGACAACTGGGGGGACCTGCTGGGCAACTCCAGCCACGTCCGGGCCGTGCCCGTGCCCCCGAAGGACGAGGGCCTGGCCGGCGACCGGGGTGCCGCCTCCGCTGGCCCATCCGGCACCCCCGCGCCGAAGGTGCCGCAGGCCTTCCACGCGCCTGACTCGGACGCCGTGCCCAGGAGCGTGAAGCAGGCCGACCTCAAGGGCCGGCTCTCCGGAGTCGACGGCGAGGTCCTGGTCTGGACCCCGCCGCAGTACGACGACCCCGCGTACAAGGACAAGACCTTCCCGGTGGTCGAACTGCTCGTCGGGTTCCCCGGCTCCTCCAGCGCCTGGTTCGGCGATGCCATGGAAGCGACCAAACAGCTGGAACCGCTGATGAAGTCCGGTCAGGTGACCCCGTTCATCCTGGTCACACCGCGCGTCACCCTCCTCGGCAACACCGACACCGGGTGCGCCGACATCCCGGGCAAGGTCAACGCCGACACCTGGCTCTCGCGGGACGTCCCGCAGATGATCGTGGACAACTTCCGGGCCGACACCACGCCGGACCGCTGGGCCCTGTCCGGCTACTCGGCCGGCGCCCACTGCGCCCTGCGCCTCGCGCTCTCCCACCCGAACCGGTACCGCGCCGCGATCAGCATGTCCGGCTACAACGACCCGGCCGGCGAACCGGGCTCACTGACCGCCAAGGACCCGAAGCTGCGCGAGACCTCCAACCCGCTCTACATCCTCACCCACGCCCAGACGCCGCCGAACGTCGCGCTCTACGTGACCGGCAGGCGGGGCGACGGGCTGGAGGACGCGACCGCCCTCCAACAGGCGGCGAAGAGCCCGACCGCCGTCACGCCGTTCGAGACCACCGGTCCACACCTGACATCGACCTGGAAGCCGCTGGTCGTCCCGACCTTCAAGTGGCTGACCGGGATCATCCCGCCGCCCCGCTGACCCCGGCGTCCCACCTCGCGGCCGTCCCCGTCCGGCTCCGCAGACGACCAAGGAGACAGGCCTCAGGCCGACGGCGCCTCGGGGATGTCGCAGGCACGGAACAGCGACGGGTCCGGCGCCTGCCTCCGCATCGCCGTCCACCGCTCCTGGAACTCGCGCCGGAGCTGCGACGGCCGCCACGGGGCGGGCCTCAACTCCGGTGGCAGCAGCGGGTCGTTCTCCGTCGCCTCCGAGGTCTCGCCGACCAGCTCCGCCAGGAGGTCGTGCGGGCTGACATAGGCGCCGGGCGCGAGCGCGACGGCGCCGAATCGGGTCAACGCCGTACGAAGGGCGTCGCGTTCCGGTCGGCGCCGCTCGGGGACGGAGAAGGTGTAGAGCCGCCAGAGTCCGTCCCAGGGGGGGCGAGGCCGGCGTCCTGCGCATAGGCGAGCGCGATGAGTCGGACGTCCATGTCGGCCCGGAGTCCGCCCGCCCGATTCCGTGACGCAGGTCACCGAAGAAGGGTGACAGACTGTTGTCGCGAACGGTCGCGATGATCGACTCATGACGATCACAGACGAGGACTGCCTCGCCGAGACCCTGGCCTTCAACGAGCAGTTCGAGGCCGCCGCCGCCCTCCGTCCCACGCGCGGGCAAGCGCCCGACGCGGCCCTGATAGCGCACCTGCGACGCAACCGGCTCGGCGGCGACACGCCCCCGGTGCGACTGCCCCAGGGCCAGGACCGCGTCCTCCCGTCCGGGGTGAAGGTCCGGGTGTTCCGGCCGGAGCACGTCGACGGCGTGTACCTGCACATCCACGGCGGCGGCTGGGCGTTCGGCTCGGCCGACGGGCAGGACGAGAAGCTCTGGAGCCTGGCCGCCGAAGCCCGACTGGCCGTGCTGAGCGTGGACTACCGCCTGGCCCCGGAGCACCCCTTCCCCGCCGGGCCCGACGACTGCGAGGCCGCCGCCCGCTGGCTGGTGGAGCACGCCGAGGCCGAGTTCGGCACCCGGCGGCTGCTGATCGGCGGTGAGTCGGCGGGCGCCCACCTGAGCGTCCTGACCCTGCTGCGGCTGCGTGACCGGCACGGCATCGCCGACGCGTTCCGGGCGGCCCACCTGGCCTTCGGCCCGTACGACCTGTCGATGACGCCGAGCCAGCGGCTGTTCGGTTCCCGGCCGCTGCTGAGCAACTCCGACTCGGTGCGGGGGAGTTACCAGCTCTTCACGCCGGGCATGAGCCCGGACGAGCGCCGCGACCCGGAGATCTCGCCGCTGTACGCCGACCTGGCCGGACTGCCGCCCGCCCGGATCGTCGTCGGCACCGAGGACCCGTTGCTGGACGACTCCCTGTTCCTGGCCCAGCGCTGGCAGGCGGCCGGGGCGCCCGTCCGACTCGGCGTCGTCGCCGGGGCGATGCACGGCTTCATCCTGTTCCCGCTGACCGTCACCGCGCGGGAACAGCAGCGGGAGCGGGACTTCCTGGCCGTCGCGTAGCGGTAGCGTCGGCCGCATGAACCGCACCCCTCGGCTCTACGCACTGGTGGAAGAGCTGCGCGCGGCGGCGCCGCGATCGTTGACGGTCGGCGCGCTCGCCGCGCGGTTCGAGGTGAGCGCGCGCACCGTCCAGCGCGACCTCCAGGCGCTGATGGAGTCGGGCGTTCCGGTGCGCGCCACCACCGGGCGGGGCGGGGGCTGGTCGATCGACCCGGCGATGACCCTCCCGCCGATCCGCTTCACCCCCGACGAGGCCTCGGCCCTGGTCGCCGCGCTCGCCGCCGCCGACGCCTCGGCCCCGTACGCAGGTGCGGCCCGGACGGCCGCTCAGAAGATCGCCGCCTCGATGAGCGGCCCCGCCGTGACGGCGGCCCAAGGACTCGCCGCCCGGATCGTCGCGCTGCCGACCCGGACCGCGGAATCGGTCCGCACCGCGGTGGAGCGGGCCCTCACCGACGGCACGGTGCTGCGGTTGTCCTACGCCGACGCGGCCGGGCGGGAGAGCGACCGCGCCGTGGAACCGGCCGGACTGCTCACCGCCGACGGCAAGTGGTACCTCATCGCCTGGTGCCGCACCCGCCAGGCCGGCCGGGGCTTCCGGCTGGACCGCATCACCGCGGCGACCCCGACCGGTGAGCCGGCTCCGCCCCACGACCTGGCCGCCCTGCTGCACGGATCGGCCGCCGCCGGCGCGGTACGGCCCACCGCACTGGCCTCGCTCACGCCCTGAGGAGCGTCGGCGTCGCTCGTGCCCTGGGCATCGCTCAGCTGTAGTGCTTGTGCAGGTCGTCGGTGACCAGCCCGTTGCCGTGGTGCATGGACACGCTGGAGTAGGTGGCGCGGATCCGGGCGGCCTGGGCGGTGCGCTGCTGCTCGATCAGCTGGCCCTCCGCCTCGTCCGTCCAGTGTCGGCGAGCTCGTTCCCGGTGGATCAGGAACGTGGTGATGCCGACGACGACAGAAACGAGCGCGACCAGGAATGCGATGACAAGGCCCATGGCTCCCCCTCCCCTGACCTGGATCATCGCACGCGAACCGGTATCCCGGAAGGGGAGCCGTACGGGCCCGCTGCGCGAGAAGTCGGTTCGGCCGACTTCTCGCGTGCGAACAGGGCTGTCCGGCACGGGCTTCTGCGCCTCGATGTGGTGAAGTAGCTTGAGGGGCATGACAGATGAGGGCGTGGGAACCGTCCCTGTGGCCGCTCCTCCTTCCCCCTCCCGGAGAGCCGTGCCCGCCCTGATGTTCTCCCAGGGCGTCAGCGTGGCGGGTACGCAGGTCACGGCGCTGGCACTGCCGACGCTGGCGATCCTCCTCCTGGACGCCGGGCCGCTGGCCGCCTCCCTGCTCTTCGCCCTGGAGTACGGGGTGCAGGGCCTGACCGGGCCGTTCGCGGGGGTGCTGGTCGACCGGGTCGCCTCCCGTCGGCGACTGCTGGTCACCGTGGACGTCATCCAGCTCCTGCTGATCGCCACCGTGCCACTGGCGCACGCCGCCGGCACGCTGACGTTGGTCCACCTCTACGGGGTGGCGGCTGTCTCCGGTGCGCTCGGCGGGCTCTCCTCCATCGCGGTGCCGACCGCGGTGTCCGACTTCGCGCCCGAGGACGGCCTGGTCGCCGCCAACGCCAAGCTGGCCGGGGCCCGCTCGGTCGGCCAGATCGCCGGGCCCGGGCTGGCCGCCGGGCTGGTCCAGGCCGTCGGGGCGGCCACCGCGATGGTCGCGGACGCGGTCAGCTACGGGCTGTCCGCCCTGGCCCTGAGCCTGCCCGGGCTCCAGCGGGATGCCGTACCGGAGGCCGTGACCGGGCGGCCGGGGATCGCCGAGTCCCTGCGGGAGGGCCTCGGGGTGCTCCGTGGCCAACCGGTGCTGGCCCGGCTCGCGGTCGCCGCCGCCGCCCTCAACTTCGGCGGGGCCGGGCTGGGCGGCCTCTTCGCCTACTTCGCCTATCAGGTCGCCGACCTGGGCCCCGGCGAGGTCGGTCTCACCACGGCCGCCTTCAGCGTGGCGGCCGTGACCGCCGTCTTCACCGCCGAGAAGGTCATCGCCCGGGTCGGCCTGACCAGGGTGATCCCGGTCTTCGGCCCGCTCGCCGCGGCCGCCCTGTTCCTGATCCCGGCGGCCTCGCTGGGCTACGCCTTGCCGGTGCTGATCACCTATCAGCTGGTGTTCGGCTTCTGCGCGACCGTCTGGGCGGTCAGCTCGGTGACCCTGCAGCAACTCCTCTCCCCGCCGGACCGGCTCGGCCGGGTGCTCGGGCTTTCGCGCTCGATGGGCCAGCTCGTCATCCCGGTCGGCGCGCTGCTGGGCGGCACCCTGGCCGGGGTGGTCGGCACCACCGGGGCGCTGACCGTCTTCGCCGCGATCGCACTGACCGGCACCCTCGTGGTCGTGACGGCCCGCCCCCGGACCGTGCTGCCCGAGGCGATCCGGACGTGACCGCGAGCATGGTCCGACCCCGGTGGTACCGCGGGGGTTTCGCATGCCCCGCGGTAGAGCAAACCCGCTGGGGGAGACGGCAGTTCGAGCGAGGCCGAGACGAAGGAGCGCCCATGAGCAGCCCCACCCGTCGTGACGTCCTGCGCTGGGGAGCCGCCGCCCTCCCGGCCGTCGGCGGACTCCTCCCGCCCGTAACAGCCGGGGCCACCACCGCCGTTGACCCGTCCTCCTGGATGGCCGCCCTGGCCGACGCCACCCCGCTGACCGCCCTGACCATCCCGGGCACCCACGACTCCTGCTGCACCGACCCCTGGCACGGCACCGAGTGGTCGCACACCCAGAACTGGGGCCTGCCCGAACAACTCCGGCGCGGCATCCGCTTCCTGGACATCCGCTGCAACGGCCTGGCCGGCACCGCCGACGAACTCGGCATCTACCACAGCGACGCCTACCAGTACCTGCGCCTTCAGGACGTCCTCGACCAGTGCCGCGCCTTCCTCGCCGCGGGCCCGAGCGAGGCCGTGGTCATGCGGATCAGGAACGAGTACGCGGGCGGGAACCGGCTCGAAGCCCCCGAGTTCCAGCGCCGGATCAACCACTACCTGGACGGCCTCGGCTACCGCCCGCTGTTCTGGACCGACCCCCGGTGGCCCACCCTCGGCCAGGCCCGCGGCCGCATCGTCCTCGCCGCCGACTTCGCCAACCCCTGGTCGGTCATCCAGTGGTCCAGCGGAACCAACCCCTGGTTCGCCACCCAGGACACCTTCCAGGGCGTCAGCCTCGCCGCCAAGTCCCGGGCCGTCATCGACTGGTTCGACCGCGCCTACGACGACCAGGGCTCCCCGCGGATGTACGTCGACTTCACCAGCTACGCCAACGGCGGCTGGCCCAAGGTCAACGCCGACGCCATCCTCCCGCCCGTACGCGACTACCTCGACGCCCGCCGCCGGCAGCCCGCCCACTTCGGCATCGTCCCGATGGACTTCCCGGACTTCCACACCGACGTGCTGCAACTGCTCATCGACAGGAACTTCATCGACAGGAACTTCATCGCCCACTGACCGCCCGGGCAAGTCCCTCGGCTGCTTCGCCGGCGGCCTCGCCGCCGACCGCCGGCTCGCGGCGGCCTGGCTGACACCCGTCCTCACCCTCGACCACGTGGCCCGCGCGCTCGGACGGGCCCAGGCGCCGACCCTGCTGGTCGGCGGGAGCGCCGACCGGCGGTGGGACCGCCGGATCGCCGACTCGACCGGGCACGAGGTGCTGGAACTGCCGGGCGCCGACCACGGCTTGGAACTCGACGGCGACCCGCTCGGCTCGGTCGACGTCCTGCGGCAGGTCGTCGAGCGGCTGGACCGCTTCGTGGGCTCGCTCGCCGCCCGCTGACCCCCAGGCCTCCTGGAGGAGCCCGGCGCACATGGACGGACGGGATTCCGTATGTGGTGGACGTGACCATTCGCGTGTTCGGCCGTGCGCGGAGGAACGGGTGAGTACGGTGGCCCCGACGCAACCGACACTCCTGGGGGAGGGCGAGTGGGCGAGGTCGAGGTCAGTCCCGTCGAGCTGACGGCATCGGCGGGTGTGGCACGCGCCATCGGTGAGGAACTGGCGAAGCCGTGCGAGGCCGCGATCACCGGCAGCCGCACGTCAGCCGGCCGGCAGCGCCAGGGCCTGAGCCGCTCATCGCCTCCGCCATCGCCCGCCCGCGTTGCTCGGGCGCGACGATGCTCCGGGCGTACCCGGCCGGCAGCGCCCGGAGCGGCCCGGCGACCGTTGGAGGGCTCGACGCCCTCGGCCGGTGGCAGCACGCAGAACGGCCTCGCGACCGGAAGGTACCGATCGCGAGGCCGTGAGCCGTCGCCCGGGGCCCCTCGGGGCCCGCCGGGCTCAGCCGATGGTGCGGGGCAGGCGGGTGGTCAGGTACAGGATGGTGAAGGACCCCAGCAGCTGGATGCCCAGGCACAGGGCGAGCGCCCGGTCCATGCCGAGGGTGGGGGAGAGGGACAGGTAGAGGGTGCCGAGGGTGGCGACGCCGAGGGCGAGGCTGGACTGCTGACTGGTGGCGAGGACGCCGCTACCGACGCCGGCCCGGGCGGCGGGCACCTTGGAGAGGACGACCCGGAACAGCGGGGTGCCGATCAGGCCCTGTCCGATGCCCGCGAGGGCGACGCCGGGGGCCATCCGCAGCGGCGAGAAGTGCGACCAGTCGGCGAGGATGGTCAGCGCGAGGGTGGCGAGGCCGGCGGCCTGGATGACGGCGCCGGCGCTGAGCACCCGGCTGCCCCAGCGGCCGATCAGGCGCGGGCCGGCCAGCGAGGCGGAGAAGTAGCCGACGGCCATCGGGACGAGCGCCCAGCCGGCCGCGATCACGCCGAGGTGGAGGCCCTGCTGGATGGCGACGGCGATGTTGAACATGAAGCCGCCGAAGCCCGCGAAGTAGGGGAGCGCGATGCCGAGGCCGCGCCGCATCTCGGGGATGCGCAGCAGGCTCGGCGGCACCAGCGGGGTGGCCCCGCGCTGTTCGGCCCGGTGCTCGACCAGGGCGAAGGTGACGGCCAGCACCGGGAACAGGGCGAGCATCAGCCAGGACCAGAGCGGCCAGCCGGCCGCGCGGCCCTCCATCAGCGGGATGAGCAGGGCCAGCAGGGTGGCGGTGAGCAGGACGGTGCCCGGCACGTCCACCCGGGCGGCCTGGGCGGCCTTGCTCTCCGGCACGTACCTGACGGCCAGCACCACGGCGAGCAGGGCGAACGGCACGTTCAGCAGGAATACCGAGCGCCAGCCGGTGCCGAACAGGTCGGCGGCGACCAGCATCCCGCCGAGCACCTGGCCGATCACCACGGAGATCCCGCCGACCGCGCCGTAGACGCTGAGCGCGCGGCCGCGCCGGGCGCCGTCGGTGGCGGCGGTGATGGTGCCGAGCACCTGGGGGATCAGCAGCGCCGACGAGGCGCCCTGGGCGGCCCGGGCGGCGACCAGCGACCACGCGTCGGGCGCGAGGCCGCAGGCCAGCGAGGTGAGCGCGAAGGCGGCGGCGCCGGCGACGAAGAGCCTGCGGCGGCCGAAGATGTCGCCCAGCCGCCCGCCGAGGACGAGCAGGACGGCGAAGGCGATGCCGTAGCCGGCCGCGACCAGCTCCAGGACGGCGGGTCCGGCGGCCAGGTCCTTGTCGATGGTGGGCAGGGCGACGTTGACGATGAAGAAGTCGAGCATCGGCAGGAAGGCCCCGAGCAGGACGGTGACCAGCCCTGCGGTGCCGAGGGAGGGCCCTGCGGTGCCTGAGGAGGGGGTGTGGGGAGCGGCTGCGGTGGTGCTCCGGGTCGGGGCCGGGGCGACGGCGAGTTGTTGAGTCACGGGTCATACGATCCGCCTCGCCATACCCTGGTACCAGAGTGTGGTTATCCAGGTATAAGAAGTACCTGGCAACAGGCTGCGGACTGCCGCATGCTGGGACCATGAGTCTGATGACCCCGGTTGCGCAAGCCCGCCCCGGCTCGGCCGCGCCGCACCGCAGCAACCCCGACGACGCCCGCCGACACGACCTGGCGGCATTCCTGCGCAGCCGCCGGGAGCGCATCGCGCCCGAGCAGGTGGGCCTGCCGATGACCGGCCGCCGCCGCACTCCTGGGCTGCGCCGCGAGGAGGTCGCGCAGCTCGCCGCCGTGGGGGTGACCTGGTACACGTGGCTGGAGCAGGGCCGGGACATCCAGGTGTCCACCCAGGTGCTGGACGCGGTGGCCCGGGCGCTGCTGCTGGACCCGAGCGAGCGGGCGCACCTGTTCACCCTGGCGGGCGCGGAGGACCCGGCGCCGATCCAGGACTGCCCCTCGGTGACCCCGAGCGTTCGGCTGGTGCTGGACCAGCTGGCGCCGTACCCGGCCGTGGTGCTCAACGCCCGCTACGACGTGCTGGCGTACAACGCGCAGTACACCGGCATCGTCGGCACGTTGGACGAGCTGCCGCCCGAGGACCGCAACCTGATGTGGCTGGCGTTCACCGACTCGCACTTCCGTGACGTGCTGATCGACTACCGGACCGAGCGCCTCGGCATGGTGGCCCGGTTCCGCGCCGCGATGGCCGACCACTCCGCCGAACCGGCCTGGAAGGCGCTGCTGGCCCGGGTGCGCAAGGCGTCACCGGACTTCGAGGAGGAGTGGCAGCGGCACGAGGTGATGCGGCCGAGCAACGGGATCAAACGCTTCCAGGTGCCGGGCGTGGGCCTGCTGCGCTGCGAGTACACCAACTTCTGGCTCAGCCCCCGGCTCGGGACCCGTATCGTCAGCTACACCCCGCTGGACGAGGAGACCCGGGCGCTGATGGACAAGCTGCCGACGAGCCTCTAGACCTCTGGACCTCTGGGCCGTCGCCCGCTAGCCGCGTATCGCCTCCCGCCCGAGCAGCAGGCACATCACCGCCAGCGGCAGTTCGACGCAGAACGCCATCACCAGCGCGGCCAGCACCGCGTGCCCCGGCCCGGCGAAGGCGATGTCGGCCAGCGCGTCCCCGGCGAGCAGCAGGGCCACCGCCGCACCCGCCCACAGCGCGGCGGCGCTGCGCCGGAGCAGCAGCGCGTCCAGCGAGAGCAGGCCGGCGAACTCCAGCAGGTCGAGCACCACCCACGAGGTCTCGTGGTTGACGGCCAGGATCATCAGCCAGGGCAGCAGCGCCACGGCCGCCATCCGGGGCACCCGCCGGAAGCGCTCCGGCAGGACGTACGCCGGAGCGCCGGCGGAGAGGACCGCGATGCTCATGCCGCACCCCCGACCGGAACGACCTGCCGCTCCCGCACCCGCTGCAGCGGCAGCCGCTCGGCCGGCCCGCCCGCCGGGTGCTCGACCAGCACCGCGTCGAACGACCCCTCGGCCCAGGCGAGCCAGAAGCTCCCGGCCACCGTGACCACCTCGGCCGCCGCAGACGCGCGGACCGTACGGAACAGCCGCCGCCCGCCGGTGAACACCACCGAGGGCGCCGCGCCGTCCGCCGGCAGCCGACCCCAGGCGAACACGTGCGAGCGGTTCCCGGCGGCCGGGCTGCGCCGGGCACCGCGCACCAGCTGCGGCGTGAGCCGGGCGGCGACCAGGACGTCGGCCAACTCGCCGTGCTGGTACACCTCCAGCGCGGCCCGGCCGCGGCCGGACCCGACGCTGCGGACGGACCAGGGCCCGGCCCCGGCCGGCAGCGCCCCTTCCGGCCCCGACGCCGGGCGGAGCGCGCCCCCGGGAACACCCCCGTGGTTCCCGGGGACGGGCCGCCCGTGCGGCGGGGTGGTGGAGTGCGATGCGGTGCTCGTCATGCCTCCAAGCCTTTCGTGCGGAGAGGCCTCCTGTCGGTGGTGCCCCACACCGAATCGGGGGTGTAGCTAGCTACACCCCCATCGGGCACCCCCCTTCATGGCGGTCCTTGATCACCGGGCCCTACGCTGTCGGCCATGCCCTCCACCACGTTGCGCCGAGCGCTCGTCAGGAGCCTTCGCCGCCCGCCGTGGTCGGCCGAGGTCTGGCGGGACACCCGCTTCATAGCGGCCGGAATACCCATGGCCCTGCCGGTCTGGCTGGCCGTCACCGAGTCCAAGCTGCTCTTCCCGGTCCTCTCGGTCGTGCTGCTGTGCGCCCGTCCGCTGACCGCCGCCCAGCGCGGCCGGCTGCGCGCCCTGTACGGGGTGGAGGTGCCGCCGCCACGCCCCGGCGACGCGCCGACCTGGCTGCTGGGCCGGCTGCGCCTGGTGCTGACCTGGCGCCAGACCGTCTACCACCTGGCGGTCGGCCCGGTGCTCGCGCTGGGTTCGGTCGCGGTGCTGTACGCCTGGGGCGCCGGCCTGGTGCTGGCCACCGTGTACGCCTGGATCTGGCTGATGCCGGTCGGCACCTCGCTGCGCCTGGACCTGACCGGGTACGACGTCCTGCTCACCCTCGCCGGGGTGCTGCTGCTGGCCGCGGCCCCCTGGCTGGCGGCGCTGACGGCCTGGCTGGAGGTCCGCGCGGCGCAGCTGCTGCTCGGCCCCAACCGGGCGGAGCAGCTGGAGCAGCGGGTCGAGGAGATCGCCGAGAGCCGGGCCGGGCTGGTCGACGCGGTGGACGCCGAGCGCCGCCGGATCGAGCGCGACCTGCATGACGGCGCCCAGCAGCGCCTCACCTCCCTGGCGATGAACCTGGGCCTGGCCCGGCGCACCCTCAAGGACGTCCCGCCCGAGGTGATGCAGGTGATCGTGGACGCGCACGAGGAGGCCCAGGCCGCCATCGACGAGCTGCGCGACCTGGTCCGCGGCCTGCACCCGGCCGTCCTGGAGGACCGCGGCCTGGACGCGGCGCTGTCCGGCATCGCCGCCCGCGCCCCGCTGCCGGTGCGCCTGGACGTCGACCTGTCCGCCCCGATCGCCCCGACCGTCGAGGCGGTCGCCTACTTCACCGTCTCCGAGGCGCTCACCAATGTGGCCAAGCACGCCCGCGCCAAGCAGGTCGAGGTGTCGGTGCGGACGGCCGGCGGCCGGCTGCGCCTGATCATCAGCGACGACGGCGTCGGCGGCGCGGACCCCTCGCGCGGCACCGGGCTCACCGGTCTGCGCAAGCGCGCCGCCTCGGTCGACGGCACGCTGTCCGTTCTCAGCCCCCTCGGGGGCCCCACCACCATCACCGTGGAGTTGCCGTGCGCGCTGTGATCGCCGAGGACTCGGTCCTGCTCAGGGTCGGCCTGGTCAAGGTCCTGGAGGCGGTGGGTTTCGAGGTCGTGGCCGCCGTCGGGGACGCCGTCGAACTGCTGGCCGCCGTCGAGGAGCACCGCCCCGGGGTGGTGGTCGCGGACGTCCGGATGCCCCCGGGCTTCACCGACGAGGGCGTCAAGGCCGCGATGGTGATCCGGCAGCAGTGGCCGGAGGTCGCCGTGCTGCTGCTCTCCCAGTACGTGGAGGAGCGCTACGCCGCCGACCTGCTGGCGACCAACACCAGCGGTGTCGGCTACCTGCTCAAGCAGCGGGTGGCCAATGTGGACGACTTCGTGGACGCGCTGCAGCGGGTCGCCGAGGGCGGTACCGCGCTGGACCCGGAGGTGGTGGCCCAGCTGCTGGTGCGCCGCCACCGGGACCCGCTGGAGAAGCTGACCCCGCGTGAGCGGGACGTGCTCTCCCTGATGGCGGAGGGCCGCTCCAACGCGGCCATCGCGGCCTCCCTGGTGGTCAGCGACAGCGCGGTGGCCAAGCACATCAACTCGATCTTCACCAAGCTCGAACTCCCGCCGGCCGACGACAGCCACCGCCGGGTGATGGCGGTGCTGCGGTTCCTGGAGGTCGGGTAGCAGTGGGCGGGGGAAAGCCCTGGCGGGTCACCGGGACGCTCGCGATCGTCCTGGTCATGCTCGGCGCGGGGCTGCAGACCTGGTCGGTGGTGGCGCAGCAGCGGACCAGCACGACCCGGGCGTACGACGTCGCGGTCCACCAGGTCCGGCTGGAGACCGGCAGCGCCCAGGTCCGGGTGCACCCGGGCCGGGAGGGCCATGTGGTGGTCCACCAGCGGCTGGACTGGATGGTGCGCAAGCCGGTGGTGTCCACCACCATCGTCGACGGCGTGCTCACCGTGGGGATGCACTGCCGACTGGTGCTGCCGTTCGCCGACTTCGGCTGCGGCGCCGAGATCGAGCTGGAGGTGCCGGCCGCGACCGAGGTGACGGGGTCGGTCAGCTCCGGCTCGGTCTATGTGGAGGGCCTGAGCGGGAGCGTGCGGATGGAGCTGACCTCGGGCGAGCTGCTGATGGTGGACACCTCCGGCGAGGTGTGGGCGCGTGCCACGTCCGGGGTGGTGCAGGGCACCAACCTGAGCGCGCAGAAGGTGGACGCGCGGACCACCTCGGGTTCGGTGGAGCTGACCTTCGCCAAGGCACCGCACGAGGTGGACGCCCGGGCCGTCTCCGGCTCGGTGAACATGGTCCTGCCGAAGGACAGCGGCTACACCTTCTCCACCGACATCGGCAGCGGCAGCGGTCAGATCGATCCGGCCCTCGCGGACTCCAACAGCCGGAACAGCGTCCACACCCAGGTGGCCTCCGGCTCGGTCACGATCAGTTCGGCGCAGTGAGCGGGCGCCTTCCACAGGCGCCCCCTCAGTAGGGGGAAGAGGCGGCTCACCCGGGTGGGGGACAATGGAGAGTCCCGTCCCCCTACCCGAGGTCAGCCGCGCATGACAGCCACGCCCGCACCCACCGCGTCCGAGACCGACTTCGCGCCGCTGGACATCGGCCCGATCCAGGTGTGGCCGCCCGTCGTGCTGGCGCCGATGGCCGGCATCACCAACGCGCCGTTCCGCACCCTCTGCCGCGAGCAGAGCGGGGGCAAGGGCCTGTACGTCTCGGAGATGATCACCACCCGGGCACTGGTCGAGCGCAACGCCAAGACCATGCAGCTGATCAAGTTCGACCCGAGCGAGAAGCCGCGCTCGATCCAGCTGTACGGGGTGGACCCGGTGACCGTCGGCAAGGCCGCCCGGATGATCTCGGACGAGGGCCTGGCCGACCACATCGACCTCAACTTCGGCTGCCCCGTCCCCAAGGTCACCCGCAAGGGCGGGGGCTCGGCGCTGCCGTACAAGCGCAACCTGCTGCGCGAGATCCTGCGCGAGGCGGTGGCCAACGCGGGCGACCTGCCGGTGACCATGAAGATGCGCAAGGGCATCGACGACGACCACCTCACCTACCTGGACGCCGGCCGGATCGGCGCCGAGGAGGGCGTGGCCGCGATCGCCCTGCACGGGCGCACCGCCGCCCAGCACTACGGCGGGACGGCCGACTGGTCGGCGATCGCCCGGCTGCGCGAGTCCGTCCCGGCGCACATCCCGGTGCTGGGCAACGGGGACATCTGGTCGGCCGACGACGCGCTGCGGATGATGCGCGAGACCGGCTGCGACGGCGTCGTGGTCGGCCGCGGCTGCCTGGGCAGGCCGTGGCTGTTCAGGGACCTGGTCTCGATCTTCGAGGGCGACGTGGACTACGCCCGCCCCGACTTCGGCTACGTCGCCCGGGCGATGGTGCGCCACGCGCAGCTGCTCGGCGAGTGGCTGGGGGACGAGGCGCGCGGTGTGATCGACTTCCGTAAGCACGTCGCCTGGTACACCAAGGGCTTCTCGGTCGGCTCGGAGCTGCGGGTGAAGCTCGCGGGCGCCTCCTCGTTGGCCGATCTGGCCGAGACCCTGGCCCAGGTGGAGCAGACCCAGTCCTGGCCGATCGGCGCGGACGGCCCGCGCGGGCGCACCAGCGGCAACAACCGGGTGGTCCTGCCGGAGGGCTGGTTGGACGATCCGTACGACTGCGCCCGGCCGGGCGCGGACGCCGAATCGGACACCTCTGGCGGATGATCTGTCCGTAGTGGCGAAATCGGCCTTCTCGGCCCGGTCGCCAGTCGGTCCCGGCCCTCTTGTCCATTCTGGACAGGAGGGCTCCTTTTCGGCGTCCGAATGTCACGGAGCGAGCACATTTCTGGACGGAGTGCGACGATCGGCGGAGGCGTTCTACGTTCGGCCCGTGGGATGTGCTGGTGACGCTTGCCACACGCGGTGGCGACTGACGGTAGGTCAGTGGACGAAATGGACAGGTCTACTGTGAATCGCTTCCCGAAGCCGGTCGAGCGTCGATCGGGCGATCCGGGTGCAGGAAATCAAGCCGGGGCAACGCGACGGACGCACGACCGCTACCCAGCGTCCGAATCGGGCGATCTTCGGGTGTCATTGCGTTCAAGACTTGAAGGCTTGCTAGCGTCAGGCGGACGATTTCACCAACAGAGGTGAACGCCTTTATGTGCATTCGATCTAGCGGGTTACCCCTGGGTACCGGCCTCGTGTGGCCTATTCAGGGCAGAGAAGTGCCTTCGAAATGGGTATGTTCTCCGGCGTCAGGGCAACCGCGTACGAGGAGACCGACCCGTGCCGTCCCAGCAGAAGTTTGTTTACTCCTTCACTGAAGGAAACAAGGACCTCAAGGATCTTCTTGGCGGTAAGGGCGCGAACCTGGCCGAGATGACCAATCTGGGCCTCCCCGTCCCTCCGGGGTTCACCATCACCACCGAGGCCTGCAAGGTCTTCCTGGAGACCGGTAGCGAGCCGGCCTCGCTGCACGAGGAGATCAGCGCCCACCTGGACGCCCTCGAGCAGGAGATGGGCAAGAAGCTCGGCCAGGCCGACAACCCGCTCCTCGTCTCGGTGCGCTCCGGTGCGAAGTTCTCCATGCCCGGCATGATGGACACCGTCCTGAACATCGGCCTCTCGGACGCCTCGGTGGTCGGCCTCGTCGCCCAGTCCGGCAACGAGCGCTTCGCCTGGGACTCCTACCGCCGCCTGGTCCAGATGTTCGGCAAGACCGTGCTGGGCGTCGACGGCGAGCTGTTCGAGGAGGCCCTGGACGGGGCCAAGCACGCCAAGGGCACCGTCAACGACCTGGACCTGGACGCTTCCGACCTCCGGGAACTGGTCGAGGTGTTCAAGGGCATCGTCGAGCGCGAGACCGGCCGGGCCTTCCCGCAGGACCCGCGCGAGCAGATGGACCTCGCCGTCCACGCCGTCTTCCACTCCTGGAACGGCGACCGCGCCCGGCTGTACCGCCGCCAGGAGCGCATCCCGAACGACCTCGGCACCGCGGTCAACGTCTGCACCATGGTCTTCGGCAACCTCGGCGAGGACTCCGGCACCGGCGTCGCCTTCACCCGCGACCCCTCCACCGGTGCCCAGGGCGTCTACGGCGACTACCTGTCCAACGCCCAGGGCGAGGACGTCGTCGCCGGCATCCGCAACACGCTGCAGCTGTCCGAGCTGGAGAAGCTCGACAAGAAGTCGTACGACGAGCTGATGGCGATCATGCAGAAGCTCGAGAACCACTACCGCGACCTCTGCGACATCGAGTTCACCATCGAGCGCGGCAAGCTCTGGATGCTGCAGACCCGCGTCGGCAAGCGCACCGCCGCGGCCGCCTTCCGGATCGCCGTCCAACTGGTCGACCAGGGCCTGATCGACCTGGACGAGGCCCTGATGCGGGTCACCGGCGGCCAGCTGGCCCAGCTGATGTTCCCGCGCTTCGCCCCGACCGCCGAGTCCAAGCAGATCGCCTGGGGCCTCGCCGCCTCGCCGGGCGCCGCGATCGGCAAGGTCGTCTTCGACTCCTACACCGCCGTCAAGTGGTCCCGCTCCGGCGAGAAGGTCATCCTGGTCCGCCGTGAGACCAACCCGGACGACCTGGACGGCATGATCGCCGCCGAGGGCATCCTCACCTCGCGCGGCGGTAAGACCTCGCACGCGGCCGTCGTCGCCCGCGGCATGGGCAAGACCTGTGTCTGCGGTGCCGAGGAGCTCGAGGTCGACACCAAGGCCCGCAAGTTCACCACCTCCGACGGCCTGGTGGTCCACGAGGGCGACGTCGTCTCGATCGACGGCGCCACCGGCAAGGTCTACATCGGCGAGGTGCCGGTCCTGCCGTCCCCCGTGGTCGAGTACTTCGAGGGCACCCTGCACGCCGGCGCCGACGTCCAGGGCGGGCTGGTCCAGGCCGTCCACCGGTTGATGTCGCACGCCGACGGCCGCCGCCGTCTGGCCGTGCGCGCCAACGCCGACAACGCCGAGGACGGCTCGCGCGCCCGCCGCTACGGCGCCCAGGGCATCGGCCTGTGCCGCACCGAGCACATGTTCCTCGGTGAGGAGCGCCGCAAGGAGGTCGAGCACCTGATCCTCGCGGACAACGACAAGGACCGCGAGCTCGCCCTCTCGACCCTGCTGCCGCTGCAGAAGGGCGACTTCCTGGAGCTCTTCCAGGCGATGGACGGCCTGCCGGTCACCGTCCGCCTGCTCGACCCGCCGCTGCACGAGTTCCTGCCCGACATCACCGAGCTGTCGGTGCGCGTCGCCCTCGCCGAGGCCCGCAAGGACCCGAACGAGAACGACCTGCGCCTGCTCCAGGCAGTGCACAAGCTGCACGAGCAGAACCCGATGCTCGGCCTGCGCGGCGTGCGCCTCGGCCTGGTCATCCCCGGCCTGTTCGGCATGCAGGTCCGCGCCATCGCCGAGGCCGCCGCCGAGCGCAAGCTGGCCGGCGGGGACCCGCGTCCCGAGGTGATGATCCCGCTGGTCGGCACCGTCCAGGAGCTGGAGCTGGTCCGCGACGAGTGCGAGCGGGTGCTCGCCGAGGTCGCCCAGTCCACCGGCGTCCACCTGGACATCAAGCTCGGCACCATGATCGAGCTGCCGCGCGCCGCGGTGACCGCCGGTCAGATCGCCGAGGCCGCCGAGTTCTTCTCCTTCGGCACCAACGACCTGACCCAGACCGTCTGGGGCTTCTCCCGGGACGACGTGGAGGCCTCGTTCTTCACCGCTTACCTGGAGAAGGGCATCTTCGGGGTCTCCCCGTTCGAGACCATCGACCGCGACGGCGTCGGCTCGCTGGTCAAGCACGCCGTCGAGGCCGGCCGGGCCACCCGCCCCGACCTCAAGCTCGGCGTCTGCGGCGAGCACGGAGGCGACCCGGACTCGGTCCACTTCTTCCACGAGGTGGGGCTGGACTACGTCTCCTGCTCCCCCTTCCGGATCCCGGTGGCGCGCCTGGAGGCCGGTCGCGCCGCCATCGAGTCGGCGGGCAGCGACTCGCGCTGAGAGGGTAGGCATCCCCTACTCAAGCGCGGGTACGACTGACCGCTCACCCTCCCGTCGGGAGGGCGTACACCGGAGCTCGGCGCAGGAGAACCGGCGTACGTAACACGGCCGGGCGGGGACGGACAATGGCGTCCGTCCCCGCCCGGCCGTACGTCTGTGCACGGCCGCGCGTGGCACCCGGCGTGGCACCCGGTGTGGTCTCGGCCACGTGTGTAGCGGACCGGGCCGGCCACCGTCGCCTGCCAAGCTGGACCGCATGACCAGAAGCAAGAGCCCGCTCGTCGTCGTGGCCGTCCTGATCCTGGCGGTCCTCGCCGGAGCCGGCTACCTGCTCGCCGGCAAGGGTGGCAGCAGCCACCCCAAGGCCGCCGCGAGCGCCGCCACCACCGCGGCGAAGCCCTCGGCCCCCAAGCCCTCCCCGCCGTCCGGCGGCAGCTGGGTCCCCGCCGACCCGGCGCTGGCCGACGTCTGCCGCACCAAGCTCCCCAGCCAGGCCCAGGACACCCTCACCCTGATCGCCAAGAACGGCCCCTACCCGTACAACCGCGACGGCATCGTCTTCGAGAACCGCGAGAGCCGCCTGCCGAAGAAGGCCGACGGCTACTACCACGAGTTCACCGTGCTCACCCCGGGCTCCAACGACCGCGGCACCCGTCGGGTCGTCACCGGCGGTGCGGGCGAGCAGTACTGGTCCCCGGACCACTACGCCACCTTCCAGGAGATCGACCCGCGCTGCTGAAAGTACTTCCGATTCGGAAAGTAGACGCCGTAATGGAATTACTTCCGCTGCCTGTCGACTGGTACGTTGGGCGCGCCCGACCGGCGAAAGCCAAGCCGAACCGGGTGACGAATCCTGCGACGGCAGGTTAAACACGTTTCCCACACCGGGCCTCGGCCCGGCGTCGCCGGGAGTGGCTCGGAGACGGAAAACGC
Source organism: Kitasatospora sp. NPDC004669 (assembly GCF_040609455.1). Taxonomy (NCBI): domain Bacteria; kingdom Bacillati; phylum Actinomycetota; class Actinomycetes; order Kitasatosporales; family Streptomycetaceae; genus Kitasatospora; species Kitasatospora sp. NPDC004669. The sequence goes on along the minus strand of NZ_JBEXKB010000003.1, from coordinate 72,001 downwards.
ACGTGGAGCCGGTGTCAGACCAGGCGCAAGCCAGGCAGTCGGCGACGAAACGTGAACCGTAGTCGTGTCCGAAAGGCCGCGAACGGACCTTCCGGGCAGAAACGTCCGGATTGCTGAGGCTCCCTGGGGGCCGACGCAACGGGATTCCATGAGCGACTCCATGTCTGCCAACTGGATCGCCGTCGAGGCGCTGCGCCTGGCCAATCGTGCCAGGGCAGCCGTCTGGTGGCGGGCCGGGCTTCCCCACTGGAAGCGGGCCGCCTGATAATTGAGGTCGACTTAGCTCCGTCCTCGACCCGCTGCTCCAGCACCCCACCCGGCTGACCGTGCTCGCCTTCCTCGGTGCCTGCAGGGAAGCCGAGTTCGGTGCCGTCCGGGACCACTGCGAGGTCTCCGACTCCGTCCTCAGCAAGGCCGCCGCCGCCCTCGAAGAGGTCGGCTACCTGGCCGTCAAGAAGGGCTACGTCGGCAAGCGCCCGCGCACCTGGCTCGCCGCCACCCGCGAGGGCCGCGCGGCCCTCGCCGCCCACCTCGCCGAACTCCAGCGGATCGTCGCCGCAGCCGAGGCGGCCGGGGCCCGACACGCCTGAACTGCCGACGAGTTCATCGCATCGGCCACCGGCGGATCGGGCCCGGGCGGCCCCGGTGAGGGTCTACGACCGCACCTCCGTCGACAGCCGGGTCCGCGTCGAGGTCACCGCGCCCGCCGCCAGGTGATCCGGCCGTGCGGGCCGTGCGGACCGGTGGTGACCAGGGCGGTCAGCTCGTGCAGCACCGGGGCCGGGTCGCGACGCAGCTGGACCGGGGTGGTGCGGACCACCGGCAGGCCGGCGGCGGTGAGGCGGTTGGCGCGGGCGAGGCCGCGTTCGTGGTCGGCCGGGCGCAGGTGGTAGGCGCGGGAGTCGATCTCCAGGGCCGCGCAGGCGTGCGGCCAGTAGGCGTCCGGGACGGCGAGGAAGCGGCCGTCCAGGAAGAGCACCGGGTTCCACAGCGGCTCGGGCAGGCCCGCGTGCGCGAGCACGTCGCGGGCCTCGCCCTCCACCACCGAGCGCACCCCGGCGGTCAGGTCCTCCACCACCCGGGCCACCTGCGGCATCGCCAGCGCACCCGGCCGGGCCAGCAACTGGTCCAGCAGCTCCCCGAGTTCGCAGTGCCGCCGCTGGACGGCCTCGGCACACAGCGCCCGGAACCGGCGCGGTCCGGTCCCCTCCGGCGCGAGGTCCGCCAGCGCCCGCGCGACCGTGGCGCTCCACAGCCCGTCGTCCCGCTCGTAGCCGCCCGGCATCATCCCCGACGCCCGGTGGACCCGGACGAACTCCCGGTCATTCACCCGACGTTGACCCGGAATCAGGACATCGACCTCGGCCAGGTCGGCCGGGTGCCCGGCGCTCGGCAGCCCGGCGTCCGCCAGCACCGCGAACCCGGTCAGCAACACCTCCCCGGGCTGCGGTTGCCGCCCCTTCGGGCTCGCGTACGCCAGGGCCGCCCGCAGCTTCTGATGTGTCGTCAACCTTCCGCTCTGCAAACAGATCACCCGCGGCAGCACCTGTTGCCAGGGTCCGCCCGGCCGCAGCCGGTGGGCGATGGTGCCGGAGGGCACGCCGAGCCGGCGCAGCTGCGCCCGGGTGGCGATGTGCTGCTGGTCGGCGCCGAGCAGGACGACGGGGTCGAGGGGGTTCGCGCGGGTCATGCCCCGGGTGCTGCCCGCCCTGATCGGAGGTATGCGAAGAGTCCCTCGTCGGGGGAGTCCGGGCACGGAGGTTGACGAAAGGGCGGTTGAGCGGCTGTGCTTGGCGGCACATGATGACCGAACCCGACGGCCCGGCGCTCGACGCGCTCAACGGGCTCTCCGTAGGCGACGCCCTCGGCGCGCAGTTCTTCGTCCCGGAAACCGCCCGGGCCCACTTCGTCTCCCGCACCGAACCGCCCGGCCCCTGGCCGTGGACCGACGACACCGAGATGGCCTGCTCGGTGTACGCCGCCCACCGCGAACGCGGCGCGATCGACACCTTCGACCTCACCCACGCCTTCGCCCGCCGCCACGACTTCGACCGCGGCTACGGCCCGGCCGCCAACCGGATGCTCCGGCTGATCCGCGAGGGCGGCGACGCCGAGACGCTGGCCGCCGAACTCTTCGACGGCCAGGGCTCGTACGGCAACGGCGCCGCGATGCGGGTCGCCCCGCTGGGGGCGGCGTACGCCGATGACCTGGACGAGGTCATCAGGCTGGCCGCCCGGACGGCGGTGATCACGCACACGCACCCGCAGGCGGTGGACGGGGCCATCGCCGTCGCGGTCGCGGCGGCCCTGGCGGTCGGGACCCGGACCGAGGGGATGGCGCCGAAGACCTTCCTGGGTGAGGTCGCCCACCGCACGCCGCTGGGCGCCGTCCACGAGGGCCTGGTCGAGGCAACCCACCTGCTCGCCGAGCCGGACCCGCTGGTCGCCGCCAAGGTGCTCGGCAACGGCAGCCGGACCTCCGCCGCCGACACCGTCCCGTACGCCCTGTGGTGCGCCGCCCGACGGCTGACCGACTACCGGGCGGCCGTGTGGGAAGCGATCGCGGCGGGCGGCGACATGGACACCGTGGCTGCGATCACCGGGGGAGTGGTCGCCGCGCACACCGGCACGCGCGGCATCCCGGCAGCCTGGATGGCTGCCCGCGAACCGCTCCCGGCCTGGGCGTTCCCGGAACCGGGTGGCGTCACCGGTGGCCGGGGCCGCGCGGACATGCTGGTTCCGCGCCGGCATCCCGTCCCCGACGTGGAGTGGACCGACGAGCAGTGGCAGCGAATCCGGGCCGGGAGGCACACGGACGCGCTGGACCACCGCTGGGCGGTGCACACCCACGATGGTTCGGTCAGGATCTGCCGCCCGAAGGACGGCCATCCGGTCTGGGAGGTTGCGGTCACCCGGGTCCGCGGCGGCTGGCGGCCGGTCTCGGCGATCGCCGAGACGAGCCACAACCGTTGGTCGGTACTGCCTGAGGACCCCCACGGCGCGGCGGTCCTCACCTGGATCCTGAAGACCGCCGCCACCGGCGGACGGTGGCCGCTCAGGCCGTGATCATCAGCTGCCCGGCGCCGCTGCCGCCCTGTCTAAGGCACTCCTGGTTGATCGCCGGATCCGGGGCGCTCGGCGAGGTGGCGGCGGCGATCCGCAGCTCGATGATGTCCCGGACGGCCGGCCACTCGGAGTCCAGGATCGAGTAGAACGCGGTGGAGCGCACCACCCCGTCCAGCCCGCGCGAGTGCGCCCGGCGGACACCCTCGGAGGTCGCACCGAGCCGCTCGATCGCGGCCCGCGAGCGCAGGTTGCGGGCGTCCGCGCGCAGCGAGATCCGCTGCACGCCCCAGGTCTCGAAGGCGTGCCGCAGCATCAGCAGCTTGGCCTCGGTGTTGATGCCGGTGCCCTGGGCGCGCGGCGAGAGCCAGGTGTTGCCGATCTCGGCCGCGTCCGGGACGGCCGTCTCCGGATCGCCGAACGGCACGCCGGGCACCGGCGGCCACACCATCGGGCCCTGCCAGTAGTCGAGTTCCAGGAACCGGGTGGAGCCGACCACCCGGCCGTCGGCGACGTTCACCGTCGCGAACGGCAGCGACCGGCCCGCTGCCTGGTCGGCGAGCGCCCGCGCGATGTAGTCGCGGGCGGCTTCCAGGCCGTGCGGGACGGGGGTGAAGGCGTAGGTCGTACGGTCCTCGGCGCCGGCCGTGGCGATGGCCTCGGCATGGTGCGCGGCGAGGGGCTCCAGCCGCACGGTGCGGCCGGTGAGGATGACAGGTACGGGCACGGAACCTTCGGTCCTTCATCGGTCGTAGGGTGCCTCCCGCACCGGGTGCGGTGCGGGGTGCGGTGGACTGACTTCGCCCCGCTCCGGTCACCGCCCTCCGGGTACCCGTGTACGCCGGAGGATTCCGGTCGGGCGGGGCGGGGGGCGGCGGCCCGGAACGGGCGGCGCAGGGTGCCGGAACGGACACGGGTCCTCGGACCGGTCCGGCGGGAAGTGCGAGGGGACAGTGTGCGTCCGCGAATGGCCGAGAAGGAAACGAGTGCGCGAAGGGAAGCAGGCGGCCAGATGAAGGCAAGATGCGTCGTGGGTGGCTGCCCGAGCACCGATCCGGGTCGTGATCGACGGCGTTACGGACGACGTGACGACGACGCGACGATTCGAGGCAGCGAGAGGACGATACCCGCCAGAAGGCAATGCGTCACTTCGCGGCACGCGAATGGCGGTGCGGGCCGATCCGACGCGCCCCGGAACGGCCCTCTGCACACCCGTGACCAGGGGCTTTTCCTTCGGGTGCGATCATGGTCCGGAGCGGTCGGCGGCGGCCCCCGGGCGAGCCGCCCGCCGGGCGGTCCGCCCGTTCGTCCGACGGGCCGTTCGCCGCAGCGGGAATTCCGACGCGGCCCGGCACGCTGGAGAGGACGAGAAGCCGGACGGACCGGGACGAGCAGAGAACGGGGATGGGTGCGCGGTGCGTGACTTCCAGGGGCTGTACGAGCTGGATCAGCAGGGCGTGGCCGCGGTGGCCGCGGCCACCACGGAGCTGCGCGACACCGGAGCCGGCCTGGTGCTGCTCCACCACTTCGAGGGCTTCATGGACGCCGGGGAGGCCGGCGGCCAGGTGGTGGCCCACCTGCTGGAGACGGGATCGCCGCAGGTGGTGGCCCGCTTCGACCACGACCGCCTGGTCGACTACCGGGCCCGCCGCCCCGCGATGGTCTTCGACCGCGACCAGTGGACGTCCTACGACCCGCCGGAGATCCTGCTCCAGCTGGTCCGCGACGCCGCCGGCGCGCCGTTCCTGCTGCTCAGCGGCCCCGAGCCGGACGTCGAGTGGGAGCGTTTCGCGCGCGCCGTCCGTGAGCTGGTCGACCGCTTCGAGGTCCGTCTCGCCCTGGACTTCCACGGCATCCCGATGGGCGTGCCGCACACCCGCCCGGTCGGCCTGACGCCGCACGGCAACCGGCTCGACCTCGCCCCGGGCTACCCGCAGTGGTTCGAGCAGGCGCAGGTCCCCGGCAGCGCCCAGGCGCTGCTGGAGTACCGCCTCGCCGAGGCCGGGCACGACGTGCTGGGCTTCGCCGTGCACGTCCCGCACTACGTGGCCCGCTCGGCCTACCCGGCCGCCGCCGTGCTGATCCTGGAGGCGGTGCAGTCCGCCACCGGCCTGGTGCTGCCCGGCCAGCAGCTGCGCGAGCGGGTCGGCGAGGTCTACGCCGACATCGAGGAGCAGCTGGCCCAGGGTGACGGCGAGTTGCGCTCGGCGATCCGCGGCATGGAGGGCCAGTACGACGCGGTCGCGGGCGCGGAGGGCCGGGAGAGCCTGCTCGCCGAGCCGGTCGACCTGCCCTCGGCGGACGAGCTGGGGCGGCGCTTCGAGGAGTTCCTCGCCGAGCACGAGCGCGGCGCGGAGTAACGGCGGCGCGGAGTGCCGGCGCGGAGAAACGGCGCGGAGTAGGTCCTCCCGGCCGGGAGTCATCGGCGCCGCCGGTACGTTGGACCCTGAGGTGCCCGGGGGCCGGGCCGCCGTACGGAGCTGCCTGTGACTCGTACGTCCGGGGGGGAAGCCATGCCGAGGACCACACGTCCGACCATCGCCGTGACGGCCGGGCTGGCCGCCCTGATGCTGGCCGGATGCAGCGGTGGGGGCGGTTCGGACGGTTCGGGGTCGGGCTTCGCGGGCGCGCCGCCCGGCCGGGCGGCCGCCGAGGCGACCCCGACACCCACGCTGACGCCCACCGGCCCGTACGTGGCGCTCGGCGACTCGTACACAGCCGGGATGAAGATCGCCCCGCAGGTCGGCGAGCCGAGCGGCTGCTTCCGCTCCGGAGTCAACTACCCCGCCCTGGTGGCGAAGGCGCTCGACCTGGCGCCCGCGCAGTTCCGCGACGTCAGCTGCAGCGGCGCCCGCACCGGGGACCTGCGGGCCCCGCAGAAGACCGACGGCGGGCCCAACCCGGCCCAGCTGGACGCGCTGACCCCGGCCACCCGGCTGGTCACCGTCGGGATCGGCGGCAACGACGCGGGCTTCATGCAGGTCGTCACCGAGTGCGCCAAGGACAACCTGGTGGACGCGGTGAAGGGCCTGGTCGGCGACGACCGCGCGGACGCGCCCTGCCGGAAGCACTACTCCTCCGGCGGCAACGACCAGCTCCAGGCCCGGGTGGACGCGACCGGGGAGCAGGTCTCCCAGGTCCTCCAGGAGATCAAGCGGCGCTCCCCGCAGGCCCGGGTCTACGTGGTCGGCTACCCGGCGCTGCTCCCGGCCGACCCGACGCGCTGCGCGCCGGTGCTCGGCCAGGCGGTCGCGCCGTCGGACCTCGGCTTCCTGGTGGAGAAGGAGCAGCAGCTCAACGGGATGCTCAAGAAGCGGGCGGAGGCCGCCGGGGCGGTGTTCGTGGACACCGCGGGCCCCTCGGCCGGGCACGACATGTGCGCGGGGGAGGACGCCCGATGGGTCGAGCCGCCCTTCCCGACCCGGGGGCTGGCGCCGGTGCACCCCAATGCCAGGGGGCAGGAGGCGCTGGCCGCCGCGGTGCTGAAGGCCGTCCGGGGCTGAGCGCGCCCGTGGGCGCCCCCGGAACCGGACCGTCCGGGTACGAGCGATTCGTGGGGGCGGACACCGGCGCGCCACCCACCATTCACGCCCCGGCCCGCGCCCCTTCGCGCGCGGCACACCCCGCGTGTCGGAGGCGCGGCGTACCGTGAGGCCTCATATGGACGACACCACGCACCGCCTCGCCGCCCCGCTCCCGTACGACCACGCCGCCGAGGCCCGCTGGGTCCCCGAACCGGACAAGCGCCCCGGCCGTACGGCGTTCCAGCGCGACCGCGCCCGGGTGCTGCACTCGGCGGCGCTGCGCCGGCTGGCCGGTACCACCCAGGTGGTCGCCCCGATGCGCAGCGACTTTCCGCGCACCCGGCTCACCCACTCGCTCGAATGCGCCCAGGTCGGGCGGGAGTTGGGCGCCGCCCTGGGCTGCGACCCGGACTTGGTGGAGACCGGCTGCCTGGCCCACGACATCGGCCACCCGCCCTTCGGCCACACCGGCGAGGAGGCCCTCGACCAGGCCGCCGAGGCCTGTGGCGGCTTCGAGGGCAACGCCCAGTCGCTGCGCATCCTCACCCGGCTCGAACCCAAGCGCTTCGCGCCGCCGGAGGACCAGCCCGCCGCCCGGCTCGCCCCCTGGCCCGGCCGCAGCGTGGGCCTCAACCTGACCAGGGCGGCCTTGGACGCCGCCACCAAGTACCCGTGGACCAAGGGCGCCCACCCCACCGACCCGGCCTCGCCCAAGTACGGCGTCTACGCCGACGACCTGCCGGTCTTCCGCTGGCTGCGGGCCGGCTCCCCGGCCGGGCGCAAGTGCTTCGAGGCCACCGTGATGGACTGGTCCGACGACGTGGCCTACTCCACCCACGACGTCGAGGACGGCCTCCAGGCCGGCCACATCGACCCGGCCGCGTTGCGCGCCCCGAGCGAGCGCGCCGAGCTGTTCAAGGTCGCCGAGCGCTACGCCCCGGACGCCGAGCCGGAGGAGCTGGCCGCCGCCCTCGACCGGCTGCTCGCCCAGGACTGGTGGCCGAACGGCTACGACGGCACGGCGCGCGCCCGGGCCGGGCTCAAGGACCTCACCAGCCAGCTGATCGGCCGCTTCTGCCTGGCCGCCGAGCAGGCCACCCGCGCCCGCTACGGACCGGGCCGGCTCACCCGCTACACCGCCGAGCTGGTGGTGCCGAGGGGCGTCCGGCTGGAGTGTGCGGTGCTCAAGGCGGTCGCCGTGCGCTTCGTCATGCAGCGTGACGAGCAGACCCAGCTGCGGGCCCGCCAGCGGATCGTGATCGCCGAGCTGGCGTACGTGCTGACCCAGCGCGCCCCCGAGGGGCTGGACCCGGTGTTCGCGGCGATGTACCGCGAGGCCGAGGACGACCGCGCCGCCCTGCGCACGGTCATCGACCAGATCGCCACCCTGACGGACGCCTCGGCCTTGGCCCTGCACGCCAAACTCGTCGGCGCCGCCTGGGCGTGAGCGCGGAAGTGGCACCGGCCGCGCACCACGGCTCGAAAGCCCGGCCGCCCCAGTAGACTTCCGGGGTGGCCGGGCGGATCAGGGACGAAGACGTACAGGCGGTGCGCAGCGCACTGCCGATCGACGCGGTGGTCGGCGACTACGTACAGCTGACCAACGGTGGCGGCGGCGAGTACAAGGGCGTCTGCCCCTTCCACGACGAGAAGTCCGCCTCCTTCTACGTGAACCCCGCCAAGGGCGTCTTCCACTGCTTCGGCTGCCAGGAGAACGGCGACACCATCGCCTTCCTGATGAAGATCGAGCACTTCACCTTCGCCGAGGCCGTCGAGCGGATGGCCGCCCAGGCCGGCATCACCCTGCGCTACGAGGAGGGCGGCTACAGCCCCCGCCACCAGCAGGGCGAGCGGACCCGCCTGGTCGAGGCGCACAAGGTGGCCGCCGCCTACTACCAGGAGCAGCTGGCCTCGCCGGAGGCGGAGATCGGCCGCCGCTTCCTGGCCGAGCGCGGTTTCGACGAGGAGGCCGCGAAGACCTTCGGCGTCGGCTACGCCCCCGCGGGGTGGGAGCACCTGGTCCGCTTCCTGCGCGGCAAGGGCTTCACCGACAAGGAGATCCTGCTCGGCGGCCTGGCCTCACAGGGCCAGCGCGGCGGTCTGATCGACCGCTTCCGGGGCCGGCTGGTCTGGCCGATCCGGGACATCGCGGGCGAGGTGGTCGGCTTCGGCGCCCGTCGCCTGCGCGAGGACGACAACGGTCCGAAGTACCTGAACACCCCCGAGACGCCGATCTACAAGAAGTCCCACGTGCTGTACGGCATCGACCTGGCGAAGAAGGAGATCGCCAAGTCGGGCCGCGCGGTGGTGGTCGAGGGCTACACCGACGTGATGGCCTGCCACCTGGCCGGGGTGACCTCGGCGGTGGCCACCTGCGGTACCGCCTTCGCCGAGGACCACATCAAGATCATTCGCCGGCTGCTGATGGACACCTCGCAGTACCGGGGCGAGACGGTCTTCACCTTCGACGGCGACGCGGCCGGCCAGAAGGCCGCCCTGCGCGCCTTCGAGGACGATCAGAAGTTCGCCGCCAAGACCTCCATCGCGGTCAGCCCGGGCGGCATGGACCCGTGTGAGCTGCGCCTGGCCCACGGCGACGAGGCGGTCAAGCAGCTGATCGACAACCCGGTCCCGCTGTTCGAGTTCGCGCTGAACTCCGTGGTGGCCCGGCACCGGGTGGACACCCCGGAGGGGCGTTCGGCGGCCCTGGAGGAGGCGGCCCCGATCGTCGCCAAGATCAAGGACCGCTCGATCCAGCACGAGTACGCCGTCCGCCTGGCCGGCATGCTCGGCATCCTGGACGAGCCCTTCGTGGTCCGCCGGGTCGGCCAGCTGGCCCGCTGGGACCGCGAGCGCCAGCAGAACCCGCGCGGCTCGGCCGCCCAGCGCCGCCCCGAGCCGGTCCAGCCCCAGCGCCCCACCTTCCGGCTCAACCCGCGCGACCCGGCCCAGTTCGTCGAGCGCGAGCTGCTCAAGCTGGCGCTCCAGCACCCGGACCTGGTCAGCCCGGCCTTCGACCACTACGGCGACGACGAGTTCCCGACCCCGCCGTACACCGCCGTCCGGCAGGCCATCGCCAAGGCCGGCGGCGCCGCGTACGGGGCGACCGTGCCCGACTTCACCGGCGCGGTGCGCGAGGCCTCCCCGGACGACCAGGTGCGTTCGCTGGTGACCGAGCTGACCGTCGAGCCGGTGCGCTCGCGCCGCAAGGCGGACGCGGTCTACGCGGGGGAGTTCCTGGTCAAGCTGCGCCTGCTGGCCGTGGACCGGCGGGTCAACGAGGTCCGCGCCTACCTCCAGCGGCTCGGCCACCGGGCCGACGCCGAGCAGCTGCACGCGGTGCAGACCGAGCTGTGGCAGCTCCAGCAGTACGGGCAGCAGCTCCGCAGCCGGGGCGCCGCGGCGCTGTAGAACCTTCCGGGCCTGCTGCGCAGAAAGTCGGCGCACGAGTCTCGGCCACGGAGCGTGGCGTACCGCACACTGGAGGGCGTCCCACCTCCGTACAGCGCGGGTCCGCCAGAGTCGCGCCCGCCCCGAGGGGATGCCCGTGGACCAAGGCCTTGCCGCAGCGACCACCGCCAGTAGACGAACCGGACCCGCCGAACCGGCCGGGGAGCAGGAGACGGACCACAGTCGGGCCGGGGCGGCGCCCCCGGACGGCGCCCGGGTCCCCGCCCAGGGCCTGCCGGAGGGCCACCCCGACAGCCCGGACCCGGACCCGGCCCCGGAGCCGGAAGCCGGGTCCAACGATGAGTCCGAGTCCGAGTCCGAGTCCGAGTCCGACGACGAGGACGAGTCGCCCGAACCGGCCGAATCCGCCGAAGGCGGCGGCCCGGCCGCCGACCTGCTGCGCCAGTACCTGCGCGAAATCGGCCGGATCCGACTCCTCACCGCCGCCGAGGAAGTCGACTTGGCCCGCCGGATCGAGGCCGGCCTGTTCGCCGAGGAGCGGCTGAACGGCGACCCGCCGCCGCCCGATCCGCTGGCCCGCGAGCTGGACACCCTGGTGGTCCTCGGCCGGATCGCCAAGCGCCGCCTGACCGAGGCCAATCTGCGCCTGGTGGTGTCCGTCGCCAAACGCTACGTCGGCCGCGGGCTGACCCTGCTGGACCTGATCCAGGAGGGCAACCTCGGCCTGATCCGGGCGGTGGAGAAGTTCGACTACGCCCGCGGCTACAAGTTCTCCACCTACGCGACCTGGTGGATCCGGCAGGCGATGAGCCGGGCGCTGGCCGACCAGGCCCGGACGATCCGGGTGCCGGTGCACGTGGTCGAGCTGATCAACCGCGTGGTCCGGGTCCAGCGCACGCTGCTGCAGGAACGCGGCGTGGAGCCGACCGCGGCCGACATCGCCACCGCCCTGGAACTCACCGAGCAGCGGGTGCGCGAGCTGCTCCGGCTGGCCCAGGAGCCGATCTCGCTGCACACCCCGGTCGGCGAGGAGGAGGACGTCGCGCTCGGCGACCTGATCGAGGACGCCGACGCCGCCTCGCCCGCCGAGTCCGCGACCTTCCTGCTGCTGCGCCAGCACCTGGACGCGGTGCTGGCCACCCTCGGCGAGCGGGAGCGCCAGGTCGTCCAGCTCCGCTACGGGCTGGACGACGGGCGCCCGCGCACGCTGGAGGAGATCGGCGCGGTGTTCGGTGTGACGCGCGAGCGGATCCGCCAGATCGAGTCCAAGACCCTGGTCAAGCTCCGCGACCACGCCTACGCCGGGCAGCTGCGCGGATACCTGGACTAGCCCGCGGACGCGGACGGGGACAGGGAAGCAGACGGGGACGGGCTCGGCGAGGCCTGGGCCGGATCGGTGGCCGAGGGCCGGACCGGGCTCGCCGAGCCGCCCGGCGTCTCCGAGGCCCCGGTGCCCGGGGGCGGCGAGGCGGTACCGACCGGGACCGGGGTGGAAGCCAGCACCGAGGCCAGGTCGACGACGGTCGCGGTGCAGTCGTGCCCGGCCGGCTGGTAGCCGCAGACCTGGAAGCCGACCCCGGGGAGCGCCGCGTTCAGCATCTTCGAGTAGTTGTCGTAGCCCCAGTGGATCAGGGCCGTCTCGCTGTCCCCGTTGCTGTCGGTGATCACCGCGTAGTCCTTGGGCTCGCCCTCGGTGATCGCCGCCCAGGCGGCCTGGCACTTCTGGCTGTAGCGGAGGTAGACGACGACCTTGCCGATGACCTGAGTCCGCAGCGTCCGGGCGTCCGCGCCGCAGCCGGTCTCCTGGGGGTTCTTGTGGGCGCAGCCGACGGCCTGACAGACGGGCTCGGACGGGACGGGGTGGGCGGTGGAGACGGCGGGCGGGGTCGGGGCGTCGGCCGCCGAGGCCTGGTCGTCGTGCCGGGTGACTTGCAGGCCGATCAGTACCAGCAGCAGCCCCAGCACCGCCGCACCCGAGACCAGCGCGGCCGGCCGACGCCACCAGGGGACGGCGGGCTCGTCGGCCGGCTCGGCCGCCGGCTCGTCGCTCATCGGCTCGTCGGCCGTGGGCTCCCCGGCCGGATCGGCCGCCGCGGGCTCGTCGACGGAAGGCGTGGCGACGGAAGGCGCGTCAGCGGCCAGGACCCCGGCCGTCGGCTCCGCGGCGGGCTCCATCGCCAGCCGCCACAGCCGTCGCAGCTCCGCGGCGTCGCACTCCACCGCCCCGACCAACGCCTCCAGCGCCTGCTCGGTCACCACCCGCTTGCCGTTCAGCCAGCGCTCCCAGGAGGCGCGGCTGTAGTGGGTCCGGGTGGCCAGCTCGGACAGCGAGAGGCCGGCGCTGTCCTTGATGGCCCGGAGTTCCTCCACCAGCCGTCGGGCGGGTCGGGGCAGCTCCTCGGGCAGTTCTTTCCAGGCGAAAGCCAATGCGGCCCTCCAAGGTCGCGAGACGGGACGGGGGTCAGGACGGGAGGTGCGCGCCCGGCCCGGGCCGTTCGGTATCCCGCCTTCTCCAACCTCAGCGGCCTGGTGTCTCAAACCCCAGGTCACGGCGTTGAGACGGACGGAAGTGTCTCACAACCCCCCGGAACGCTCGAACAGTCATGTGTTCGTCGTGCAGAGTTCTCTGGCCGGTGCGTTTTCGCCGCCCCGGCCGCTTCGTTCGGGCCCCGGCCGGTCGGCCGCGGTGGCCCGACACCGGGTCCCGGATACCCCCACCGGTCGGGGCAGCCTCGCGGGGGGAGGCTGCCCCGACCGCCGGGACCCCCGGTGGGGGGGGGGGGGGGCCCCCCCGCCCCCCCCCGCCCCCCCCCAGGAGGTCGGCAAGAAAAGTGTGGGATCACCGGCCCCACCCCAAACCCCAAAACAAAAA
>NZ_JBEXKB010000003.1:0-59121 GCF_040609455.1 Kitasatospora sp. NPDC004669 | reverse complement strand
GCGCGGCGGCGGGCCGGCGCCGGGGGCCGCCGCGCGCCCCCCCCCCGCGCCCCCCCCCCCCCCCCCGGGGGGGGCCCCCGGGGGGGGGCCCCCCCCCCCCCCCCCCCGCCGGGACCCCCGGTGGGAGGGCGCTTTCCCGCGCCCTCCCACCGAGGCCCCACCGGTGTCGGAGACGAAGCTAGTGGTGGAAGCCGGCGCGGACCGGCATCCCGAGTTCCTTGAGCGGGGCGGGCTGGCGATGCAGCTCCGGCAGCAGCCGGTTGAGGTCGGCCAGCAGCATGTCGGCGAGGTCCCGGGAGAAGCCGTTGCGGCAGACCACCCGGAGTACCGAGAGGTCCTCCCGGTTCGCGGGGAAGGTGTACGCGGGCACCTGCCAGCCGCGCTCGCGCAGCCGCCGCGAGACGTCGAAGACGTCGAAGGGCACGTCCTCGGTGGTGGTGAACGCGAACACCGGGAGCTGGTCGCCGTGGGTCAGCAGCCGGAAGCAGCCCAGCTTCCCGATCTCCCCGGCCAGGTAGACGGCGACATCCCGGCTGGCGCCCTGGACCGCCTTGAAGCCCTCCCGGCCGAGCCGCAGGAAGATGTAGTACTGCGCCGCCACCTGAGCGCCGGGCCGGGAGAAGTTGAGCGCGAAGGTCGGCATCTCGCCGCCCAGGTAGTTGACCCGGAAGACCAGTTCCTCCGGCAGCGACTCGTCGTCCCGCCACAGCGCCCAGCCGACGCCCGGGTAGACCAGGCCGTACTTGTGCCCGGAGGTGTTGATCGAGGCCACCCGGGGCAGCCGGAAGTCCCAGACCAGCTCCGGGTCGAGGAAGGGCGCCACCATGCCGCCGGAGGCGCCGTCCACGTGCACCGGGATGTCCAGCCCGGTGCGCTCCCGGAGCTCGTCCAGGGCCGCGCAGATCTCCGCGATCGGCTCGTACGACCCGTCGAAGGTGGAGCCGAGGACGCCGACCACGCCGATGGTGTTCTCGTCGCACAGCGCGACCGCCTGCTCGGGGCCGAGGTGGAAGCGCTCGCCGTCCATGGGGGCGGTGCGGGCCTCGACCTCCCAGAAGTTGCAGAACTTCTCCCAGCACACCTGGACGTTGACGCCCATCACCAGGTTGGGCCGGGCCCCGGCCGCGTAGCGCTCGGGGTTGCGGCGCATCCAGCGGCGCTTGAGGGCCATCCCGGCGAGCATGCAGGCCTCGCTGGAGCCGGTGGTGGAGCAGCCGACCACGCTGTCCGGGTCGGGGGCGTGCCAGAGGTCGGCGAGGATGGCCACGCAGCGCCGCTCCAGCTCGGCGGTCTGCGGGTACTCGTCCTTGTCGATCATGTTCTTGTCCAGGCACTCGGTCATCAGCCGGGTGGCCTGCACCTCCATCGAGGTGGTGACGAAGGTCGCCAGGTTGAGCTTGGCGCTGCCGTCCAGCATCAGCTCGTCGTGGACCAGCTGGTACGCGGTGTCGGCCGCGACCGGGCCGTCGCCGAGCCGGTGGACGGGCGGGGCGATCTCCATCGCGCCGAGCGGGTCGGTGATGCCCAGGAACGGACTGACGTTCAGCCGGCGGTCGCTGCCGGTGCCCTTGTGCAAGGCCATGGGGATGCTGCCGCCCTTCACGTCGGTGATCGTGTCCCGGCCCACGCTGTCACCGGCCGCCGGGTGACGCATCTTCAGCGGCGGTTTCCGGCCTCCTCCCGGATGAGTCCCAGGCCGGTGACTAGGCCGACGCGGCCTCCGGGTGGATCTGGTCGCGGGCGGCGCGGTACTGCTGGCGCACCGCCGAGCCGATCGCGAGGTCCTGTTCGCCTTCCGGCTCGACCGTCTCGGCATCCGGCAGCTCCCACTCCGGGGGCTCCGGGGTGCCCGCCAGCGCCCAGGCGGCCTGCCGGGCGGCGCCTCGGGCGGCGTGGGCGCCCGGCGGGGGCACCACGACCGGGACGCCGAACAGCATCGGGGCGATGTGCCGGACGGCGGGCAGCCGGCCGGCCGTGCCGAGCAGGAAAACCCGCTTGATCCCCACGCCCTGGGCGCGCAGCACGTCCAGTGCGTCGGCGATGTTGCAGAGCATGCCCTCGATGGCGGCCCGGGCCAGATGCTGAGGGGTCATCGCCTGGGCCCGCAGGCCGGTCAGGGTGCCGGCCGCGTGCGGCAGCGCGGGGGTGCGCTCGCCGTCCAGGTAGGGCAGCAGCACCAGTCCGTAGGCGCCGGGGGAGGAGTGCTGGGCGAGGTCGCTCAGCCCGTCCAGGTCCATGCCCAGCATGGCGGCGGTGGAGCGCAGCACCTGGGCGGCGTTCAGGGTGGCGACCATCGGCAGGTGGCGGCCGCTGGCGTCGGCGAAGGAGGAGACCAAGCCGGAGGCGTCCACCACGGCCTCCTCGTGCACCGCGAAGATCGTCCCGGCGCTGCCGAGCGAGACCACCGCGTCGCCCGGGCCGAGACCCAGGCCCAGTGCGGCGGCCATGTTGTCGCCGGTGCCGGCCGAGATCAGCAGGCCCTCGGGGGTGTGCCCGGCCGGCTCGGCGGGGCCGAGTACGTGGGGCAGCTTGAGCCCGTGGCCGAGCGCCAGCTCCACCAGGTCCTGCCGGTACTCACCGGTGATCGGGGACCAGTAGCCGGTGCCGGAGGCGTCGCCCCGGTCGGTGGTGCGGCGCTTGGGGTGGCCGAGCAGCTGCCAGACCAGCCAGTCGTGCGGCAGCAGCACCTCGGCGACCCGGCGGGCGTTGGCCGGCTCGAACTCGGCCAGCCAGCGCAGCTTGGCGATGGTGTACGCCGGGCTGGGCACCGCGCCGATCGCGGCGGTCCAGGCGGCCGGGCCGCCGAAGGCTTCCAGCAGCTCGGCGGCGGCGCCGCTGGAGCGCGGGTCGTGCCACAGGATCGCGGGCCGCACCTGCACCCCACCCGCGTCCAGGCCGATCATGCCGTGCTGCTGCGCGCTGACGCCGATCGCCCGGACACCCTCCAGCAGGCCGCCGGCCGCGGCGTCGCCGAGCGAGTGCAGCCAGACCTGCGGGTCGGCCTCGCCCGCGCGGAGATCCTGGTCCTCGGGGACGGGATGAGGCGCCTTCCCGGACCGCAGGACGGCGCCGGTGTCGGTGTCGCACGCGACGATCCGGGTGCGGTTGGTCGAGCTGTCTATCCCCGCGACGATGGCCATGCCGAGATCATGCCTCAGCCCGGCCCGGGACGCGTCCGGGCCGGGTGAGCCGTTGCCGGTTCGGAACCCCGGGTCGGGGGGCCTTCTTCTCCGGGGGCCTGTCTTCGGACTCCCGCATCACCGCCCCGTCACGGGCGGAAGGTACCCCAGCTGTCGTCCTCCGTCCGGGAGCGGTTGAAGTACGGCACCCGGTCGGTGACCACGTTCGGCAGTCGGTCCCCGACCCGGTCCGCGACCGCGCCGGCGGCCTTCCCGGCAACCGCGCCGGCCTGCTGCCGGGCCCGCTCGGTCGCCCCCTGCACCGCGGGGCTCTGGGCGATCTGCCGGGTGACCTTGGCGATCTGCTCGTAGCGCTGGCGCCCGGCCCGCGAGCCCAGGACGTAGCCGGCCGCGAAACCTGCGGCCAACGACAGCTTCCACATGATCGGATCCACCCTCTCCTGGCGGCCTTCTGCCGCATTGCCCTACCCGTTGGTCGGGACGGCGAACCGTCCCGCGCTCCCAGCATCCCCCGGAGGTCGTCGCGGGCGCGCGGGGGGCGCGCCGGGACGGCGGTCCGGGGTGGCCGGGGAAAGCGATTGGCGGACCACCCCCCCGAGTGCGCTAATGTATGTCCCGCAGCGAGCGCCGAGGAGCCCGGGAAACGGGAGCCGAAGCGGAAGCCGATCCCCCATAGCTCAATTGGCAGAGCAGCCGACTGTTAATCGGCAGGTTATTGGTTCGAGTCCAATTGGGGGAGCTCAGGAGGAGGCTCTTCAGGGAGTCCACATCCTGTACGTGGTACGGAAGTCGAGTATCGCGATCCCGCATAGCTCAATTGGCAGAGCAGCCGGCTGTTAACCGGCAGGTTATTGGTTCGAGTCCAATTGCGGGAGCTGCACCGGGTCCGCCCGGTGACTGCTCAGAGCGAAGGCCCCTCGGATGACCGGGGGGCCTTCGTGTTGTCCCGGCCCGGTGTTGCGTCCGTCACCCCCGTCCGTCACCCCCGGCCAGGGGTGCCCGGTCGGTCAGGGGTGCCCGGCTCAGATGGTCGCCTTCCGGTAGAGGTCGGCGACCCGCTGGTCGAAGGTGATGCTGTACGAGGTGTCCGGGCTGTCGCCGCCCTCCTGGTAGCCGCCGATCACGCCGACCACCGTGCCGCTGTCGGTCACCCACGGGCTGCCGCTGGTGCCGTCGGTGTAGCCGCCGCAGTCGAAGCGCTCCTGGGTGGAGCTCTGCGAGCGGGTCTTCACCGCGCAGGTGATCGGCTCGTCGCTCTCGTTCGGGTAGCCGGTCACCGAGACGGCCAGCCCGACGCCCTGGCCGGTCCCGAGCGGGTTGCCGCCGACGGCGTCCTCGATCTGCTTGCCGCCGACCGGGCCGACCGTGACGAAGGCCACGTCGAAGTCCGGGTCGTCCTCCTGCGCCCAGCGCGGGTCCACGGTGATCGACTGCACCGGCCAAGTCCCGTACGGGGTGTAGCCGTTGCGATAGCCGGGGGTGAACACCAGGCCGTCCAGCAGGCCGACCCGCTGGTTCTGCACGCAGTGCGCCGCGGTGACCAGCAGATTGTGCCGGGGGCTGCGCACCACGCTCGCGGTGCACGCCCGGGGGCCCTGCGCGGTGTGGATGGACAGGGTGCCGATCCGGTCGCGGGCCGGGCTCGGCTGGGCGACCTCGGCGTTCGGCGGCTTGTCCGGTCCACCGCACGCGGTGCCGGCGGCCAGCAGCAGGGCGGCCAGCGTGGCCGCTCTGGCCGCGCGCGGGGGCGGTACCGGGCGGGGGGCCATCCGGGCTCCGTCTCGTTCCTCGGGGCGGGCATCCGGGCCGTGCGTTCCGCCGTTCGTGAGGAAGATCTACCAGGCCGTGCCCGGCGGCGCCACCACCGGGTGTTCGATTCCGGTCCGGCCGGTCCTTGCCGGGTCCGACGGAACCCGCCGGACCGGACCCGGCGTCCGTTCAGCCGGTGGCCCGGTCGTAGAGCGCCTGGACCCGGTCGCCGAAGTAGCTGCTGTACGAGGTGTCCGGGCTGTCGCCGCCCTCCTGGTAGCCCCCGATCACGCCGACCACGGTGCCGGTCCTGGTGTTCGGGTCGAAGTCGGTCACCCAGGGGCTGCCGCTGGTGCCGCCGGTGTAGTCGGGGCAGTCGATCCGCAGCTGGGTGGGGCTCTGCTTGGAAGTGGTGTTGGAGCAGGTGATCGGGACGTCGCTGCTGCCCGGGTAGCCGGTGACCCGGACGGGGATCTGGTAGCCGCGGTTGGCGCCCAGTTTGTTGGCGCCGAGCACCTGCTGCACCTGCTGCCCGTTCTGGGCCTGGACGACCGCGAAGGCGACGTCCATGTCCGGGTCGGCCTTGTCCTTCCAGCCGTCGTCCACGGTGACCGACAGTAGCGGCCAGACA
Source organism: Kitasatospora sp. NPDC004669 (assembly GCF_040609455.1). Lineage (NCBI taxonomy): Bacteria > Bacillati > Actinomycetota > Actinomycetes > Kitasatosporales > Streptomycetaceae > Kitasatospora > Kitasatospora sp. NPDC004669. The sequence goes on along the minus strand of NZ_JBEXKB010000003.1, from coordinate 53,601 downwards.
CCGCTGGGGGTGTCGCCGCTGCGGTATCCGGGGACGAAGACCAGGTCGCTGCGCTGGCCGAGCTTCGGGTCCCAGACGCAGTGGGCGGCGGTGACGATGAGATTGAGCCCGGCGCTGTCCACCACGCTGGCGGTGCAGAAGTGGTCGCCGTCCGCGTTGCGGGTGAACACCGCGCCGACCAGGCCGTTCAGCACGGTGGGCTTGGCGGTGCGGGTGACCCCGGTGCGCTTGCCGATCGCGCCCGTGAGTCGCTGCTTGCTCCAGCCGTGGGTGTCCGGGGAGCCGGAGGCCGAGGGCGGCGCCGAGGTGACGCTCGGGGCGACCCCGCCCGGCCGCGCCGCGGTGGTGCAGCCGGCGGCCGCGAGCACCAGCAGCAGCGCCCCGGCCGCCGCTCCCGTCCCACGCATCGTCATCGGTCCAGGCTGCCCTGGATCGGTCCCTCGGCGCCAGCCGGCCTGCGCTGCCTGGAGAGGCGCACGGCGTCGCGCACCCAGGTGCGCCCCCGGTGCGCACCACGGGTGATCGACCGGCTATGCTGCCCGGGACGGCCTCGTAGGGCCGTCCGCTGCTGCCGTGGCCGACGACCGGCGCGCGGCGAACCGGGGCGGTAGCTCAGCCGGTTAGAGCAGGGGACTCATAATCCCTTGGTCGTGGGTTCGAGTCCCACCCGCCCCACCTCTGCGACGCGTGTCGTGTGTCGTGCGACCGTCCGACGAGTGTCGTACGACCGTCCGCGGGCGAGCTCCTGAGCTGGAGCTTCACCGCCCGTGACGACGGAGAGTCTAGAGCGCGGCCCCCCTCTTCCGGCGGTGGCGCGCCGGAATTCACCCGCCCGTAGGCATCGGCCCCGGAGTCCCGTGACGGCCCGCCGCCGCCTCGGGGATCCCTCTTGTACGGCTTTCGTACCGGCCCTGGCGTCCTGCGCGGAAAAAGTGATATCACTTTGACAGCTGAAGCGGACACTCGCGCAGCGGACATTCGCACCGGGGGGAGTCGGTCTCATGACCACACCGCGTTTCGCCGTCGAGGACGGCCCTGCCATCGATCTTCCGGCCCCGAAGACCACCGAGCGGGTCATCACCGGCGCCGCCGGGCTGCCGGTGCTCGGCGGGGCACTGCTCGGCCTGGCCGCCGGGCTCGCCTCCGTCATCACCGGAGGGATCCAGGTGTCCGGCGGGCACAAGGGCCTGGGCATCGCCCTGGTGGTCGCCGGGCCGCTGCTGGTGCTGGCCTCGCTGGTGCTGCTGTGCGGGCTGACAGTGATCTCGCCCGGCTCGGCCCGGGTGGTCCAGCTGCTCGGCACGTACCGGGGCACCATTCGCGCCGAGGGGCTGAGCTGGCTGAACCCGTTCACCAGCCGTCGGCACATCTCCCTTCGGATCCGCAACCACGAGACCGAGACCACCAAGGTCAACGACGCGGACGGCAACCCGATCGAGATCGCCGCCGTGGTGGTCTGGCAGGTCGAGGACACCGCGATGGCCGTGTTCGAGGTGGACGACTACACCGACTTCGTCGCCATCCAGACCGAGACGGCCGTCCGGCACATCGCCACCAGCTACCCGTACGACGCCCACCACGAGGGGCAGTTGTCGCTGCGCGACGGCGCGGACGAGATCGCCCGCAAGCTCTCCGCCGAGATCGCCGCCCGGGTCGCCTCGGCCGGGGTGCGGGTCATCGAGTCCAGGATCACCCGGCTCGCCTACGCGCCCGAGGTCGCCCAGGTGATGCTCCAGCGCCAGCAGGCCGGGGCCGTGGTGGCCGCCCGGCGGCTGATCGTCGAGGGAGCCGTCGGTATGGTCGAGGAGGCGCTGGACCGGCTCGCCGAACGCGACGTGGTGGAGTTGGACGAGGAGCGCAAGGCCGCCATGGTGAGCAACCTCCTGGTGGTGCTCTGCGGCGACCGGGGCACCCAGCCCGTCGTGAACACGGGCTCCCTCTACCAGTAAAGGCGCGGCGTTGGCGACGGAACGGAAGAAGATCCTGTTGCGACTGGACCCTTCAGTTCACGACGCGCTGGCCAGATGGGCTGCGGACGACCTGCGCAGCACCAACGCGCAGATCGAGTTCGTGCTCCGCCGCGCCCTCACCGAGGCCGGCCGGATGCCTAGCGGTGCGGCCCGGCTTCCCCGGCGCGGCCGACCGCCCAAGGAGAGCCCGGAGAACGGCGGTTCCGACGAGGACTGACCGCAGCGGCCGGGCACCACGGATCTTTCGGAGAGACCGAGATGGACCTGCCCGTCAATCTGCCCGAGAAGTTCTACCTGCTCGCCTACGACCCGCAGCGTGAGCGCCTCACCAAGCACTCCACCCTCAACCTGCTGCTACAGGCGGCGGCGTTGACCGAACTGCTGCGCCGGGGGCTGCTGCGGGAGGAAGGCCGTACGGCCGTCCCCCGGGCCCGCGACACCGCCGCCTCGGCCGGCCTCGACCCGTACAGCGCCCACCTGCTGGGCCAGGTCCAGGAGAAGCGGCCGCACAGCTGGAGCTGGTGGATCGGCCACGCCAGGACCGGCGGGCGCGACCAGCCGACCCGGTGGGTCCGGGACGGGCTCGCGGCGGCCGGCTGGGTCGACGTCCACCGGCGTCGGGTGGCCGGGGTGGTGCCGGTCACCGGGATCGTCCCGCGCGACCCCAAGGTGCGCGAGGCGCTGGCGGCCTCCGTCACCGCCGCACTGAAGAGCCCGCTGAGCCGGGTGGACCCGGCCGACGCGGCGCTGACGGCGCTGGTCGCGGCCGGCAAGCTGCGGTCGGTTCTGAGCTCCGAGCTGCAGGGCCGGTACAAGAGCCGGATCGAGAAGCTGGCCCCGGCGGCCGGTCCGGTCCCGCGGGCGCTCGGTACGGCACTGATCGGCCACAAGGTCGGCGCGGTGCTGGACGGCGCGGGCGCCGCCGCCTGCTGAGGACGTGACGGGCCGTCCACGGGGGTGGCGGCCCGCCCGGGAGCCCGGCCGTCGAACAGGTGGCCGGGCTTCGCGCTGCCGGTGGCCCGTAAGCTGGCCGGGTGCCAGGACACGCCCTAGAACCCGCCCTGCTGCCGACCCCGCTGGTGGACTGCACCGACGAGGCCTTCGCCCGGGCCGGGGTGGAGCTGCGGCTCAAGCGGGACGACCTGCTGCACCCGACCGTCCCCGGCAACAAGTGGCGCAAGCTCGGGCCCAACCTGGCCGCCGCCGTCGAGCAGGGCCACACCCGGCTGCTGACCTTCGGCGGGGCCTACTCGACCCACCTGCGGGCGGTCGCGGCCGCCGCCGCGGCGCTCGGGCTGGAGAGCGTCGGGCTGGTGCGCGGCGAGGAACTGGCCGGCCGACCGCGCAACTGGTCGCTGCGGGCCGCCGAACAGGCCGGGATGCGGCTGGAGTTCCTCACCCGGGCCGCCTACCGGGAGGCCACCGGCCGGGCCGAGGGGGAGTACGGGCCCGAGGCCCTGCAGCGCCGCTGGGGCCCCTGCCTGGTGCTGCCGGAGGGCGGCTCCAACGCCCTGGCCGCGATCGGCGCGGCCGCCATCCCGGCCGAACTGCCCGACCTGGGCGGGCGCGACGTGGTCTGCTGCCCGGTCGGTACCGGCGGCACCCTGGCCGGCATCGCCGCGGGCCTGCCGCCGGGCGCGCGGGCGCTCGGGGTGGCCGTGCTGCGCGGCGGCGAGGGCTACCTGGAGGCCGAGGTCGCCCGGCTGCACCGGGCCGGTTACGGACGCGAGTTCGACAACTGGCGGATCGACCACACCCACCACGGCGGCGGGTACGGTAAGGTCCCGCCCGACCTGGCCGCCTCCGCCGGGGAGTTCGAGCGGCGCCACGGCATCCCGGTGGAGCGCCGCTACGTCGCCAAGCTGCTCGCCGCGCTGGCCGACCTGGCCGGGGCGGGGGCCTTCCCGCGCGGCACCCGCCTGACGGCCGTGGTCACCGGCCTGCCGGATCCGGAGTAGTCCGGGGGGTCAGGACCCGAAGGTCAGATCGGCACACGGGTCGGTGTCGGCGCCCCGGGTGTTCTCGGCTATCCCGGTCGGGACGCCGCTGGGCAGGGTGCCCGGTCCCGCGCTCGGGTCGCCGCCGGGCGTGGCCGACGGACCGGTGACCGAGTTCAGCTGGGTGCCGGCCGAGTGGTAGTCGGCGCCCAGGGTGACGGTGATGGAGTCCGCACCCGGCTCCTCGACCGTACGGGCCCCGGGGAAGAGTGCCGCGATCTGGTCGGCGACGGCCTTCTGCGCCGGGTCGTAGCCGATCTCGGTGTGCTGCTTGCCGGGGTTGTTGGCGCCGAGCACGACGTTCTGGAAGCCGCGGCCCTTGAGCGTCTCCGCGCCGGAGCCGGCCAGCCCGGAAGCGCCGACCCCGTTGACCACGGTGATCGGGACGGCGGCCTGCTCGGGGGTGAGCGGCGCGTCGGCGGTGGGGCTCGCGGTCGGGGTGGGGGAGGCGGCCGCGCCGGTTCCGGCGGTGCTCTGCCCGTCCAGGGTGCGGTCCTCCCGGATCAGCTTCCACAGGGTGTCGGCGTCCGGCTGGACCAGTCGCACCCGCTCCCCGGCGAAGCGCCAGGGGGCGGTCACGAAGGTGACGTCGGAGAGCTTGATGTCCTCCACCGAGCGGGCGAAGTCCACCAGCTTCATCGCGGTGCCGAGCCCCTCGTCCACGGTCAGCGACTTGGTGGCCGCGTCCGCCAGCGGGAGCAGGGTGGGCAGCGAGAAGCCCTGACTCTGCACCTTCTTGATCATCGAGGAGAGGAAGGCCTGCTGGCGCTTCATCCGGCCTATGTCGGAGTTGTCGCCGATGCCGTGGCGGGCCCGCAGGTAGTCCACCGCGGACTGCCCGGAGAGCTTCTGCAGGCCCTTCTTGAGGCGGATGCCGTACTCGTCGACGTCGTTGGGCACGCAGGCCTCCACGCCGCCGAGGGCGTCGGTCATCGCGGCGGCGCCCTTGAAGTCGACCACGACGGTGTGGTCGACCCGCAGCCCGGTGAGCTGCTCCACGGTGTTCTGGGTGCAGGCCGGGTTGCCCTTGGGGAGCAGGCCGACGCTGAACGCCGAGTTGAACATCTGGTCGTTCCGCGGCTTGCTCCAGGTGCCGTCCGCCAGCTTGCAGGACGGGATGGTGACCAGGGTGTCGCGGGGGATCGAGACGCCGACGGCGTGCTTGTGGTCGGCGTAGATGTGCACCAGGATCGCGGTGTCCGAGTTGCCGACGCCTTCCTCGCCGCCGCCCAGGGCGCTGTTGCCGTCGTCCCGGGTGTCCGAACCCAGCAGCAGCACGTTGACCGGCACCTGGGCGCCGGGGGAGGCCGGGACGGGGGCGGGCGGGCGCTCGGTGGCGACGCCGCCCGCGTCGAAGGTGGTGATGTTGCTGTCCAGCCGGTGATAGAACCAGGCCCCGGCTCCCACGACCGACAGCACCAGAACGGCGGCCAGGCCGATGGCGGTCCGCAGGTAACGGCGCCGGCGCGTGCTGCTGCTCATCCTCCGTGCCCCCCGTCTTCAGGTATCTCGCGTTCGACGTTCGAACGTTAGACGTTTCGGAGGGCTGTTCGGTTACCCCCGATGGTCGGGGGATTCGATCCGTGGGGCTGTGATGCTGCTCACGCTCCAGGGCCGGAGGCGCCGGTGAGCATCCGGCGGAGCAGGTCGCGCAGCACCGTCCGCTCCTCGGGGCCGAGCGCGGCGAGCGGCTCGCGGGCGAAGTTGAGCGACTCGCGCAGCTCCTCGGAGGCGGCCGCGCCGGTGTCGGTGGCGGCGACCAGCTTGACCCGGCGGTCCTGCCGGTCGGCCTCCCGGGTCACGAAGCCGCGGGCCTCCAGTCGGTCGACGATGCCGGTGATGTTGGACGGCTCGCAGCTGAGCGTCTGGGCGATGTGCCGCATCGGCAGCGGGCCGCGCCGCAGCAGGGCGAGCACCTTGGCCTGGGCGCCGGTGAGCGAGCGGGCGGCCGCGGCCTCCTCGTACTCGCGGTGGAAGAGCGCGACCAGGTTGGCCATCAGGTCGACGACCTCGCGGGTGATCTCGTCGGACTGCGGCGTGGCGGCCTGGGTCGGCTGAGTGTCCATGTCGCAGAGTCTACCTGAAAAGTTGACAAGGTGAACCTTTCATGTCCATCGTTACTTCAGTCGCTCAACCTTTCACCTGCCGAACCCCCCTCCGAGGAGCACCGCCATGGCAGAGCAGGCCGCCCCCGCCACCGCCCGTGAATGGCACCTCGCCGCCCGCCCCCAGGGCTGGCCGGTGTCCACCGACTTCGCCCTGGTCGAGGCCCCGGTCCGGACCCCGGGCCCGGGCGAGATCCTGGTTCGCAACACCCACCTCTCGGTGGACCCGTACATGCGCGGCCGGATGAACGACGTGAAGTCCTACGTCCCTCCGTTCCGGCTCGGCGCGGCCATGGACGGCGGCGCGGTCGGCTACGTGGTCGCCTCCGAGGCCGAGGGCTTCGCCCCGGGCGACGCGGTGCTGCACGGGCTCGGCTGGCGCGAGTACGCCACCCTGGACGCCGGGCACGCGGTGAAGGTCGACCCGCAGGCGGCCCCGCTCTCCGCCTACCTCGGTGTGCTCGGCATGCCGGGCCTGACCGCCTACGCCGGCCTGCTCGCCGTCGGCGGCCTCAAGGAGGGCGACAAGGTCTTCGTCTCCGGCGCGGCCGGCGCGGTCGGCTCGCTGGTCGGCCAGATCGCCCGGCTCAAGGGCGCCTCGCTGGTGGTCGGTTCGGCCGGTTCGGCGGAGAAGGTCGCCAAGCTGGTGGACGAGTACGGCTTCGACGCCGCCTTCAACTACAAGGACGCGCCGGTCGCCGAGCAGCTCGCGAAGGCCGCCCCCGAGGGCATCGACCTCTACTTCGACAATGTCGGCGGTGACCACCTGGAGGCCGCGATCGGCGCGCTCGGCGTGCACGGCCGCGCGGTGCTCTGCGGCGCGATCGCCCAGTACAACTCCACCACCGCGCCCGCCGCCCCGCGCAACCTCGCGATGGCGATCGGCAAGCGGCTGCGCCTGGAGGGCATGCTGGTGCGCGACCACGCCGCCCTGCAGCCGCAGTTCGTCGCCGAGGTGGCCGGCTGGCTGAAGTCCGGCGAACTGCGCACCGAGGAGACCGTGGTGGACGGCTTCGAGAACGCCGCCGAGGCCTTCATCGACCTGCTGCGCGGCGTCAACACCGGCAAGATGGTCGTCCGCCTCGACGACTGACGCTCAGTCAGAACGCCGAACCGCCCCGCCGGCCCCCCTATCGGGCGCGCGGGGCGGTTCGCGTGCACGGCGCAGGGGATCCGGCCGCACTACCGCATTCCGGTCGGATCTGAAAGTGCGTCATCCATCCTGCGGCGCCGCGCGGTACGGTGGTCCCGCCTGGCGATGGGGCCGTTCGGGGGAGAGATCCGGCCGAGGGGTAGACCTCGTTAAGGATTCGACTAGCATTGAGCGAAAGCCTGTCCGTTTTGCTCAATTTAGTAGCTTAATGTCGGCTAACGTGGGTAACTGCGGATCAACTGCAGGCACGAGGCAGCTGGGGAAGGCGACCCTCGTCCACAGCCTGGAGGTCCCGGTGACGACACGTGGAGTTCTCTACATCCACTCCGCGCCCCGCGCGCTGTGCCCGCACGTCGAGTGGGCCGTCGCGGGGGTGCTCGGTGTACGGGTGAGCCTGGACTGGATCCGCCAGCCGGCCGCACCCGGGCACTGGCGTGCCGAGCTCTCCTGGCAGGGGGAGCCCGGCACGGCCTCGAAGCTCGCCTCGGCGCTGCGCGGTTGGCAGCTCATGCGGTACGAGGTGACCAGCGAGCCCTGCGCCACGGCGGAGGGCGAGCGGTACAGCAGCACGCCCACGCTCGGCATCTTCCACGCCGTCACGGGCATCCACGGCGACATCCTGATCCCCGAGGACCGGCTGCGCGCGGTGCTGCTGCGGGCCCGCAGCGAGGGGGCCGACCTGGAGGCCGAGATCTCCCGGCTGCTCGGCAAGCCCTGGGACGACGAGTTGGAGCCCTTCCGGTACGCGGGCGAGGGCGCGCCGGTGCGCTGGCTGCACCAGGTGGTCTGAGCCCGCGGGGACGACGAAGGGGCCGGCGCTCACGGAGAGCGCCGGCCCCTTTCGTACGGACCCGTGGGTACGGGCCGGGGTCAGCGGGTGCGGAAGGCCAGCACCACGTTGTGGCCGCCGAAGCCGAACGAGTTGTTCAGCGCGGCGATCCGGCCCTCGGGCAGCGGGGTGGCCTCGCGGACGATCCTCGCGTCCACGTCGTCGTCCAGGTCGTCGACGTTGATGGTCGGCGGGGCGATCCGGTGGAACAGGGCCTGCACGGTGGCGACGGTCTCGATGCCGCCGGCGCCGCCCAGCAGGTGACCGGTCATCGACTTGGTGGCCGAGACGAGGATGTGGTCGAGGTCCTCGCCCAGCTCCTTGCGCAGTGCCTTCAGCTCGGCGGTGTCGCCCTGCGGGGTCGAGGTGGCGTGCGCGTTGACGTGCACGATCTCGGCCTTGTCCAGCTCGTTGCGCTCGAACAGGTCGGCCAGCGCGCGGGCCACGCCGGCGCCGGTCGGCTCGGGCTGGGCGATGTGGTGGGCGTCCGAGGACAGGCCCTGGCCCACGGCCTCGCAGTAGATCCGGGCGTTGCGCGCCTCGGCGTGCTCCAGCGACTCCAGCACGACCACGCCGGCGCCCTCGCCCAGCACGAAGCCGTCGCGGGCCTTGTCGTACGGACGCGAGGCGCGCTCGGGCTCGTCGTTGTTCTTGGACATCGCCATCATGTTGGCGAACGCGGCGATCGGCAGCGGGTGGATCGCCGCCTCGGTGCCGCCGGCCACCACGACGTCGGCGCGGCCGTTGCGGATCATCTCGATCGCGTAGCCGATCGCCTCGGCGCCGGAGGCGCAGGCGGAGACCGGGGTGTGCACGCCGGCGCGGGCGCCGACCTCCAGACCGACGTTCGCCGCGGGGGAGTTGGGCATCAGCATCGGGACGGTGTGCGGGGAGACCTTGCGGGCCCCCTTCTCGCGCAGCACGTCGTACTGGTCGAGCAGGGTGGTCACGCCGCCGATGCCGGAGGCGATGACGGCGCCCAGCCGCTCGGGGGCGAGCTTGGAGGACTCGTCGGTGGCCGGGGTCTCGAAGCCGGCGTCGGCCCAGGCCTCGCGGGCGGCGATCAGCGCGAACTGGGCGGAACGGTCCAGCTTGCGGGCCAGCGGGCGGGGCAGGATCTCGCCCGGCTCGACGGCGGTGCGCGCGGCGATCCGGACCGGCAGGTCCTGGGCCCACTCCTCGGTCAGGGCCGCCACTCCGGAGCGCCCGGCGACCAGGTTCTCCCAGGTGGTGGCGGCGTCGCCGCCCAGCGGCGTGAAGGCGCCGATACCCGTGACGACCACGGTACGGTTTTCAGCGGTCACTGGTTTCTCTTCTTTCACGTTCGTGCGGGGTCGGCGGCGAGCCGAAGAAGGGCCCGGCCGGGCGCCCGGTGGGGCGTCCCGGCCGGCGGGTCGGCCTGGCTCGGGGAGCCGGGCCGACGGGTCAGCCGTCCGAGGCGTTCCTGACGCCGGACGGACTGCGGGACTCGAACGAGTCGACCGCTCAGGCGGAGTGGGTGAGGATGTAGTCCACCGCGTCGCCGACGGTCTTCAGGTTCTTGACCTCGTCGTCCGGGATCTTGACGTCGAAGCGCTCCTCGGCGGCCACGACGACCTCGACCATGGACAGCGAGTCGACGTCCAGGTCGTCGGTGAAGGACTTGTCGAGCTCGACGTCCTCCGCCGGGATGCCCGCGATCTCGTTGACGATCTCGGCGAGACCTTCCAGGACCTCGGCCTTGTCCTTAGCCATACTGGCTGCTCCTCTTCGGTGTTGAGCGTGTCCGACCGGCGGCCGAACACAGGCTTGTTGATGGGTGGGGCGAAACGCGCCTAGGGGAGCGTAACGACTGCCGCGGCGTACACGAGACCCGCCCCGAACCCGATGATCAGCGCGAGGTCGCCGCTGTGGGCCTCGCCGCTCTCCAGCATGCGCTCCATCGCCAACGGGATGGAGGCCGCGGAGGTGTTACCGGTCTCCGCGATGTCGCGGGCGACCGGCACCGACTCCGGCAGCTTGAGTGCCTTGATCATGGCGTCGGTGATCCGCATGTTGGCCTGGTGCGGGATGAAGGCGCCGAGCTGGTCGGCGGTGATCCCGGCGGCGTCCAGCGCCTGCTGGGCCACCTTGGCCATCTCCCAGACCGCCCAGCGGAAGACCGGCTGGCCCTCCATCCGCAGGGCCGGCCACTTGGTCTCCGTGCCCGCGCCGTTGATCGCGTCGGGCTTGGCGAAGGCGGTGTCCCAGGCCTGGGTCTGCGAGATGACGTCCCGCTGCGAGCCGTCCGAACCCCAGATCAGCTTGCCGATCCCGGGAGTGTCGGAGGGGCCGACGATCGCGGCGCCGGCGCCGTCGCCGAAGATGAACGCGGTCGAGCGGTCCGACTTGTCGGTCAGGTCGCTCAGTCGCTCGACGCCGATCACCAGCACGTACTCGGCGTTGCCGCCGCGGATCATGCCGTCGGCCAGGCCCAGGCCGTAGCCGAAGCCGGCGCAGGCGGCCGAGATGTCGAAGGCCGGGGCGGTGCCGCAGCCGAGCCGCTCGGCGATCTCGGTGGCGATCGCCGGGGTCTGCTTCAGGTGCGAGACGGTCGCGACGATCACGCCGCCGATCTGCTCGGGGGCGATCCCGGCCTGCGCGATGGCCTTGCCGGCGGCCTGCACCGACATCTCGGCGACGGACTCCTCCGGGCCGGCCCAGCGGCGCTCGGCGATCCCGCTGCGGGTGCGGATCCACTCGTCCGAGGAGTCGATCCACTCCAGGACCTCGGAGTTCGGGATGACCCGGACCGGGCGGTAGCCGCCGACACCGTGGATGCGGGAGTACTGCGCACCGGTGGCGGGACGGATCTGCGGCTTGGTCATGCCTGGTCCTCCTGGTCCTGCCGGTCCTGACCGCCGTGCTCCGCGATGAGCTCGCGGGCCTTGTCCAGGTCGGCGGGGGTCTTCAGGGCGAGCGTGGCCACACCCTTGAGGTTGCGCTTGAGCAGCGCGGTGAGGGTGCCCGCGGGGGACAGCTCGATCACGGCGGTCGCGCCCAGCTGCCCGAGGGTCTCCATGCAGAGGTCCCAGCGGACCGGGTTGGAGACCTGCGACACCAGGCGCGCGAGCACCTCGGCGCCGGAGCCGACGACCTCGCCGTCCTTGTTGGAGACGTAGCGGACCTGCGGGTCGGTCACGGTCAGGGTCGGGGCCAGCTTGGCCAGCCGCTCCACGCCGGGGGCCATGTGCTCGGTGTGGAAGGCACCGGCCACCTTCAGCGCGATCAGCTTGGCGCCGGCCGGCGGGTCCGCCTTCAGCGCCTCCAGCTGGGCCAGCGTGCCGGCGGCGACGATCTGGCCGCCGCCGTTGTTGTTGGCCGCGGTGAGGCCGTGCTCCGCCAGCTTCGCCGCGACGACCTCCGGGTCGCCGCCGAGCACGGCGGTCATGCCGGTCTCGGTGACCGCGGCGGCCTCGGCCATGGCCCGGCCCCGCTCGCGGACGAAGGTCAGTGCGTCCTGGGCGCTGAGCACCCCGGCGCCGGCCGCGGCGGTGATCTCGCCGACGCTGTGGCCCGCGACGGCGCCGACCAGCTTGCGGGCGACGTCCTCGTCCGGGAACAACTCACGGGCGGTCACCAGACCGGCGGCGACCAGCAGCGGCTGGGCGACGGCGGTGTCCTTGATCTCCTCGGCGGACGCCTCGGTACCGGCGTGCACCAGGTCGAGCCCGGCGACCTCCGACCAGCCGCGCAGGCGGTCGGCGACACCGTCGAGCTCCAGCCAGGGGCTGAGGAAACCGGGGGACTGGGCACCCTGTCCAGGGGCGACGATTACGAGCACGGTTCAACCCTCTCTCGCCAGGCGCCCAGGGGCGGGTAGGCGACGGTAACGAAGAAAACCATCCGGGATTGTATGGTCCCTACACCCGACTCAGCTGGGCTCTCCGGCGTCGGCCAGCCGGCCGAGGGCCAGTGCGATCCGCAGAGTGAACGCCGAACGTACGTCGGAGGGGGCGTACCCCGTGACGTCGGTCACACGTCGCAGCCGGTAGCGCACCGTGTTGGGGTGGACGAAGAGCATCCTGGCCGCTCCCTCCAGGGAGGACGCCTGCTCCAGGTAGACACTCAGCGTCTCCAGCAGCGCGGAGCCGGCCTCGTCCAGCGGTGTGTAGATCTCCTCCACCAGCTGGTGCCGGGCGGCCTGGTCCCCGGCCAGCGCCCGCTCGGGCAGCAGGTCGTCGGCCAGCACCGGGCGGGGGGCGTCCGGCCAGGCGGCGCAGGCGCGCAGGCCGGCCGCGGCGGCGTGCGCCGAGCGGGTCGCCGAGAGCAGGTCCGGCACGGTCGGGCCGATCACCACCGGGCCCGGCGCGAACTGGCCGATCAGCGCCCGGGCGGCGTGCACCGGCTCCTTGTCGCCGCCGACCACGACCACCAGGCGCTTGCCCAGCACCCCGGTCAGCACGTTCAGCTTGGCGTACCGGGCGGCCCGGCGGATCGCCTCCACCACCAGCTCGCTGTCGCCGTCCGGGGCGCTGCCCATCACCACCCGGACCTGGCTGGGTTGCCCCCAGCCGAGCGCGGCGGCGCGGGACAGCACGCCCTCGTCGGCGTCGCCGGACAGCAGCGAGTTGACGACCAGCGCCTCCAGCCGGGCGTCCCAGGCGCCGCGCGCCTCGGCGGCCTGGGCGTACACCTGGGCGGTGGCGAAGGCGATCTCGCGGGCGTAGACCAGCACGGACTCGCGCATGTCCGCCTCGTCGCCGGGGGCGGCCACCTCCTCGATGGCCTCCTCCATCACCTCGATCGTGGTGCGGATCAGCTCGACGGTCTGGCGCAGGGTGATCGCCCGGGTCAGCTCGCGCGGGGCGGTGCCGAAGACGTCGGTGGAGATCGCCTGGGCGGCGTCGGGCTGGCGGTACCACTCGGTGAAGGCGGCGATACCGGCCTGGGCGACCAGGCCGATCCAGGAGCGGTGCTCCGGTGGCATCCGCCGGTACCAGCCGAGTTGGTCGTCCATCCGCGCGATCGCGGCGCTGGCCAGCTTGCCCGAGGACTTCTCCAGCCGCTTGAGCGTCGCCGCCCGGCGCTCGGCCTGCTCGGCGGCGTTTCTGCGTTCCTGGGCCGTCAGACGGGGCGCCGCCCGGCCGGGGCGGTCGCGGCCGGCCCGGGCGGCCGGGCTCTTACCGGTCGGTTCGGGTGCGACGGGACTGGGTTCGCTCTGGGAGTTCGTGGAGGCGGCTGGCACAAGGACAAGACTGCCTCACGCGAGTGACTGCTCGTGCACACCCCCCGGCGGAGCGGCGCGGTGGGAAGGGTCACACCCACTACGGTAGGGGAGTGTGACCGACGCTCCTGACCGCGCCCGTGCCGATCTGCGCCGCACCGCCGAGCGCTACCGCTCCGTCCCGGCCGAGGGCATCGAGACCCGCCACGCGTTCTCCTTCTCCGGCCACTACGACCCGAAGAACACCCACTTCGGTGCGCTGCTCGCGTGCAACGAGGAACTCCTCGCCCCCGGCGCGGGGTTCGAGGAGCACAAGCACCGGGACACCGAGATCCTCACCTGGGTACTGGAGGGCGCGCTGGCCCACCGGGACTCGCACGGCCACAGCGGGGTGGTGCGCCCGGGCATGGTCCAGCACCTCAGCGCGGGCTCCGGCGTCACCCACACCGAGCGCAACGTCGGCGGCGCCACCGGGCCGGTGCGCTTCGTCCAGATGTGGCTCCAGCCGGACGAGTTCGACGCCACCCCGGCGTACGGGCTGCGCAGGGTGGAACCGGCGGACGGCGGGTTGACGCTGCTGGCCTCCGGGCTGGAGCGCGACGCCGGCACCGACGCCCTGCGGCTGCGCCGCGGTGACGCCGCGCTCTGGCTGGCCGTCGCCGGTCCGTGGCAGCCGCTGCCGCGACTGCCCGAGGCGCCCTGGCGGTACGCCCACCTGACGGCCGGCTCACTGGGCTACCGGACGATCCCGGGGCCCAAGGGCGGCGGCCGTTCGATGGTCCCGGGCGACAGCGTGCGGATCACCGGCGAGGCCTTCGCCGACCCGACGGCAGGCGAGACCGGCGCCGAACTCCTGCTCTGGGAGATGCACTCGCCGGTCTCGTACGGCTAACCGTTCAGCTCGGAGAGCACCGCGTCGGAGAGGGCCGGCCAGAGCTCGACGGCCCACGGCCCGAAGTCCCGGTCGGTGAGCGCGATGCAGGCCACGCCGGCCTGCGGGTCGACCCAGAGGAAGGTGCCGGACTGGCCGAAGTGGCCGAAGGTCTCGGGGGAATTGGCGGTGCCGGTCCAGTGCGGGCTCTTGCCGTCGCGGATCTCGAAGCCGAGGCCCCAGTCGTTCGGGCGGCGGTGGCCGTAGCCGGGCAGCACCCCGCTGGTGCCGGGGAAGGCGACCTCGCGGGTGGCCCGCCGGACGGTGGAGGGGTCCAGCAGCTTGGGCGACTGCAGCTCAGCGGCGAAGCGGGTCAGGTCGGCCACCGTGGACAGGCCGCCGGCGCCGGCCGGGGACTTGTGCGCGGTGTTGAGCACGGTGTCGTGCATGCCCAGCGGCTCGAACACCGCCTCGGCGACGTAGCGGTGGAATTCGATCCCGGCGGCCTCGGACAGCGCGCGGGCCAGCGCGTCGAAGCCGGCGTTGGAGTAGAGCCGGCGGTTGCCGGGCTCGGCGAAGATCCGGTCCTCGTCGAAGCCGAGGCCGGAGGTGTGGGCGAGCAGGTGGCGCACGGTCGAGCCGGGCGGACCGGCCGGGTCGTCCAGCTCGAACACGCCCTCCTCGATCGCGACCAGCGCCGCGTACGCGGTGAGCAGCTTGGTCACCGAGGCCAGCGGGAAGAGGTACTGCTGCGGCCCGTGCGCGCCCAGCACCGCGCCGTCCGCACCCCGGACCACCGCCGCGGCGGCGTGGGGCACGGGCCAGTTCTCGATCATCCGCAAGCTCTCCATGCGGTTGACTCTAGTGCGAGCGAAAGCCGGGTGGTGGGGCCACCTGGCTGGGAGGCTTGCTTGGAGTGCACTCCAACTCGGTAGCGTCGTCGCCGTCGCACAGGACAGGGGGAACGACCAATGGCCACACCCGCGCGCGTCGAGGGCCGTCCGCGCAGCTGCTCCGAGGTGTTCAACCGCCCGGTCGGCGATCCGGACCGGACCCCGCGGCACACCATCGGCGAGGTCGCCGCGGCCAGCGGACTGACCGCCCACACCCTGCGCTGGTACGAGCGGATCGGTCTGCTCGACCCGGTCGACCGCGCGGTCGGCGGCCAGCGCCGCTACTGCGACGCCGATCTGCACCGGCTGGCCTTCCTGGGCCGGCTGCGGCTGACCGGGATGTCGGTGGCCGACATGCTCAAGTACGTCGACATGGCCCGCCGTGGTGGGGAGACCTACGAAGACCGGCGCCGGCTGCTGGAGGCACAGCGCGAAGAGGTCCGGCAGCGGATCGTCGACCTGCAGGCCACCCTCTCCGTCCTCGACTACAAGATCGATCTCTACGCCGGGAGGATCGCCGACAGCACCGGCGCTCCCGTCCAATGCCAGTACTACCGAGTAGAGGAAGAGCAGAGCGTATGACTCATTCCGTCCTCCCCACCGCCGAACTCGGCACCGCCGGCCCGCTGGTGGGCGTCCAGGGCCTCGGCTGCATGGGCATGAGCGAGTTCTACGGCCCGACCGACTCCGGCGAGGCACTCGCCACTCTGGACGCCGCCCTGGAGGCCGGTGTCACCCTGTTCGACACCGCCGACGCCTACGGCTACGGCCGCAACGAGGAGTTCATCGGCCCGTTCGTCCGGGCCAACCGGGACAAGGTGGTGCTCGCCACCAAGTTCGCCATCGAGCGCAAGGAGGACGACCCGGCCCACCGCGGCATCCGCAACGACCCGGCGTACATCCGGGCCGCCGTGGACGCCTCGCTGCGCCGCCTCGGCGTGGACGAGATCGACCTCTACTACATGCACCGCCGCGACCCGGCCGTGCCGCTGGCCGAGTCCGTCGGCGCGATGGCCGAGCTGGTCAAGGCCGGCAAGGTGCGCCACCTGGGCCTGTCCGAGGTGACGGGCGCCGAGCTGCGTGAGGCGCACGCGATCCACCCGATCGCCGCGCTGCAGTCCGAGTGGTCGGTGTTCGCCCGGGACGTCGAGCGCACGGTGGTGCCGGCCGCGGCCGAGCTGGGCGTCGCCTTCGTGCCGTACTCGCCGCTCGGGCGCGGCTTCCTGACCGGCGCGTTCCAGGCCGCCGAGCAGCTCGCGGCGGACGACGTGCGGCGCACCCAGCCGCGGTTCACCGGTGAGAACGCGGCGGCCAACGCCGGACTGCTGGCGCCGCTGCGGGAGATCGCGACGGCCCGCGGGGTGACGATGGCCCAGGTCGCGCTGGCCTGGGTGCAGCAGCGGACCGAGGTGCACGGGCTGACCGTGGTGCCGATCCCGGGAACCCGCAAGCGCAGCCGGCTGGCCGAGAACACCGCCGCGGCGACCCTGCGGCTCACCGCGGCGGAGCTGGCGCTGCTGGAGCCGGTGTCGGCGCAGGTGGCCGGCGGCCGCTACGCCGACATGAACTTCACCCAGGTCGGGCGGGAGTAGTACCCGAGCGGGCCCGGGGAGCCGTCACTCCCCGGGCCCTGCGCCTTCCGGGCTCCGCGGTTCAGGCCTTGCGGTTCAGGCCTTGCGGCCGGTGAAGGCCGCCAGCCGGGTGTGGATGTCGGCGTCCTCGGCGACCGGCTGCACCTCGCCGAACGGGACGCCCTCGACCCGGCCCTCGGCCGGGAGGACGGCCTCGGCGATGGCCAGCGCGGTGTGCGCCAGCCCGTCGTCCAGGACGAAGCCGTTGTCCAGGGTCTTCGCGATGTCCCAGGCGTGGGTCGTCGCCTCCATCACGTAGCCGCCGACCACCATGCCACCGGGCACCTCGCCCCAGGGGGCGAAGGTCGGGCGGCCCAGCTTGGCGTCGTCGGCCCAGGCGGCGGTGGCACGGGCGCCGGCCCGGGCGAGCGCGGCCGGCCAGCCCTCGTCGGACGGGTCCTCGATGCCGGGCAGGATGTCCTCGGCGCGGCCGCCCTCGCCCATGTACGCGAAGCGGTGGATGCCGCCGACCACGTGGTTCAGCAGCTGGCGCAGCGTGAACTCCTCGCAGGGGGTGGTCCGGTCGAGGTCGGCCGGGGTGATCGCGGCGAACAGCTTCTCCAGCTGGCCGAGGGCGAGCAGGTACTGCGGGCGGGCGTCCTGGACGGCGTTCACGGGTGGTCAGCTCCCTTGTGCGGTGCGGTTTTTCGAGCCTTTCGGGCTCGGAACGCAATCTCCCAGTAAAACCTGACAAGTGCCGTCAGGATTACTGGGATTCTTGTGTCATGAAGGCCGACCGCCTGCTCTCGATCCTCCTGCTGCTCCAGACCCGCGGCCGGGTGTCCGCCACCGAACTCGCCGAACGGCTGGAGGTGTCCGTCCGCACCATCTACCGCGACGTGGAGTCGCTCTCCGCGGCCGGGGTGCCGGTGTTCACCGAGCGCGGCCGGCACGGCGGCATCAATCTCCTGCCCGGCTACCGCACCGATGTCACCGGGCTGACCGCGGACGAGGCCCGGGCGCTGTTCGTGCTCTCCGCCCAGGGCGCGCACAGCGACCTCGGGCTGGACGGCGCGCTCGGCTCGGCGCTGCGCAAGGTGATGGCGGCGCTGCCCGCCCCGCACCGCCCGGCCGCCGAGCGGGTCAGCGAGCGCATCCTGGTCGACCCGGCCCGCTGGATGCAGGGTGCCCAGCCCGCCGTCGGGAGCGGTCCGGACCTGGGGGAACTGCAGTACGCGGTGTTCGCCGACCGACGGCTGCGGCTGCGCTACCGGCACGGCGGCACGCCCGCGCCGGTGGAGTACACCGTCGACCCGTACGGCCTGGTGAGCAAGGCCTCGGTCTGGTACCTGGTGGCCGACCTGCACGGCGAGCCGCGGCTGTTCCGGGCCGACCGGGTGCTGGCTGCCGAGACCACCGAGGAGGCGGTGCGCCGCCGTCCGGGGCTGGGGCTCGGCGAGGTGTGGGCGGCGCTGCGCGAGCAGGTGGAGCGGATACCGAAGGAGGTGCCGGTGCGGGTGCGGGTCCGGCGCGGGCGGCTGGACATGTTCCTGCGCATCCACGGCGGCCGGGTCGCCGAGCTGCCGCCGGAGGCGGGAGCCGGGCCGGCCGAGGAGTGGGTCGAGGTGGCGATGGCCTTCCCGGCCCCGGCGGCCGTCCTCTCGCTGCTGGCCTTCGGGGCGGAGATCGAGGTGCTGTCCCCGCCGGCCGCCCGGCGCGAGCTGGCCCGGGCGGCGGCGGAGGCCCTACGGCTCTACCAGGACCAGCCCTGCCGGGATCAGGAGTCGGGCGTGGTCCGGACGACGTCCCGGTAGTCGCCGAGCGAGATCGCCGCGAAGTTGTGCAGGCTGTCGGTGCCGTCGGTGAAGTAGCCGTTGTGGCCGGCCGCCCGGGCCGAGGAGATCTGCTCCGCGCCGAAGCCGCCCCCGGTCGGGTCGGCGCCGTGGCCGAGCTTGCCGACCTCCAGGAACGGGACGTTGCCGATCCAGTCGCTGGGGTTGCGGGTGGCCCAGACGTGCACGCCGGCGCCCAGTTCGGAGGTGCTCTGCACGCCCATGCCGGGGCTGCCGAACACCATCATGTCGGTGATGCCCGAGGTGTCGGACGGCGAGGCGGCCGCGCGGTGGATCTTCGGGGCGGCGGTGCCGCAGACCACCGAGCCGTACGAGTGGCAGAGCAGCGCCGGGGGAGCGTCCGGCCGGGTGGTCTCCTTGAGGCCGGCCAGCAGCCGCTCCAGCCGGGGCGCGCCGACGTCGGCGAGCCGGGAGGTGGCGGCGTCCGGGCCGAGGCCGGAGGGGGTGACGTAACCGGTCCAGGCGATCACGGCGGTGCGGGTGCCCGGGGCCTGGCGCTGCTCCTCGGCGTGGAGGGCGCGGGCCATGCCGGCCGGGGAGCGCAGCGGCTCGGCGGTCTGGTCGAAGTGGCCGAGGTCGGCGTCCGAGCCGGGGACGACCACGGAGATCCGCTCGGCGTCGGCGAGGTCGCCCCACACCTCGGTGACCAGGCCGCGGCCGCGCGGGTCGAAGGCCAGGACCTGCCGGCCGGGGGTCAGCAGGTGATCGACGTCGTTGGCGCGGGAGACGGCCAGGGCGCGGGTGTCGGAGTCCAGCTTCCTGTCGTCGGCGCGGGCCCGGGCGGCGTCGCGCTCGTTCGCCAGCGCGATCCGGTTGGCGCGGTAGCGCAGGTCCAGCGGGGCGCCGTCGTAGTTGCCGACGACCAGCGGGTAGTCCTTGATCAGCCGGTCCAGCTCGGTGGGGGCGAGCGAGGCGAAGAAGGCGGCGGCGTCGGCCGGGCTGGTGACGGCCGGGTCGGGCAGGAGGCGGCCGAAGGTGTGGTCCTGCACCCAGGCGGAGCTGCCGGCCGGGGGCGTGGAGATCGCCAGCTGCTCGGAGGAGACCGCGGCCGCGGCCGCCGAGGCACCGGCGTCGGCGAGCACGGCGAGACCCGCGAACGCCCCGATCAGTACCCGCTTCCAGCGTCGACGGTTGCGCACCGCACCAACTCCCTTGGGCCCGTCACCGTTTCGCGGGCGGTGCCCGGAGGGTGCGATTGGACTGCTGACTTCCCTGAGCAAGCCTAGAGGTCACAGGAGGGTGACGGACATGCCTAAACTGTGGGATGGATCACATGAACCGGGGGTGTCCTCCCGACGGCCATATGCGGCCGTTCCGGCGGTGCTGACCGGAGTGCCGGGCGTCGAATTCGCGCACCAGCCGCTTGGGCGCGGTGCGCCGCCAGGCCTCGGTGACCAGGTCGTGCAGCTCCTCCGGATCGACCAGGTCCAGCCGGACGCGCACCCAGCCGTGCCGGCCGACGTACGGGGCGAAGGAGAACACCTCGGGCTCGGCGGCGAGCAGTTCGGCCTGGTCCTCGGGGGAGGCCTTGACGGTGACGGTCTCCCCTCCGGAGGCGCCCATCGCGAAGATCTTGTGCCGGACCCGCAGGGTCTCGATGTCCCAGGTCGGTTCCTGGGCGGACTCCGGCAGGGCCAGGGCCATCGCGCGGAACTCGTCGAACGTCACCATGGCGGCAGGTTAGAGCAGGTCGCCGACAGTGCGCCCCCGGTGCGCGCGGTGGCACACCGGGGGCGCGTGGCCACGCCGTCGAGGTCAGCCCCGGGCAGGATGCCCGGATCAGGACAGCGAGGCCCAGTTGTCGCAGGTGCGGTCGCCGTCGACCAGGCGGTCCGGGTGGCCGCTGCCGTCGGCGATCGAGATCCGCCGGTAGCTCTGGCCGCAGAACACCCAGTACTCGCTGATCCCGCCGACCCGCTGGCAGTCCGGGACGGGCAGGAGGCAGTCCACCCGGCTCAGGCCGTTCAGCGAGGTCCACTGGGAGAGCTCGCGGTCGGTGCGCTCGCGCACGTCGGTGTGCCCGGAACCGTCCGCGATCGAGATCAGCCGGTACTGCTGGCGGCCGCCGGTGGTGTGGAAGCACCACTACCAGCTCTTGCCGCCGACCCGCTGCTGGTCCGGCACCGGCAGCCAGCAGTCGACCTGGCCGACGCCGCTGAGTGAGCCCCAGTTGGTGAGGTCACGGTCCGAGCGCTCCAGCGTGGTGGTGTACCGGCCGCCGCCGCAGGTGATCGAGACCAGCCGGTACTGCTGGCGGCCGCCGGTGCTGTGGAACACCCAGTACCAGCTCTTGCCGCCCGGGTCCTGCTGGTCCGGGACAGGCAGGACGCAGTCCACCCGGCCGACGCCCTGCAGACAGGTCCAGGTGTTCAGCCAGGTGTCGTCCTCGACCTTGCGGTCGGTGTGGGCGGAGCCGTCGGCCACCGAGATCAGTCGGCAGCGGTCGCCGTGGAAGGCCCAGTACTGGCTCTGGCCGCCCCGGCGGTACTGGTCCGGGACGGTGACGAACTCGTCGCAGGGGTAGGCCTTCACCGGCTGGGGCTTGGGCTGGCCGCCGCCCTGCGGGGTCGTGGTCTGCCCGCCGGTCTGGCCACCGGTCTGCGTGGTGGTCTGCCCGACCGGGGTGAGCCGGCCGTCGCAGAGCCCGCGCAGGATGCTGAGCGAGGGCATGAAGGCGTACACCGAGCCGGTGGTCTGGACGAACTGCGCGAAGCTCAGCGGGGTGTGCTCGATCAGGCCGCCCGCGTCCCGGCTCTCGAAGTCGACCGGGGTGACCTCGCCGGTGTCCGGGTTCGCGCAGTTCTGGGTGACGGGGTCCCGGCCGGGCACCAGCCTGGGCTTGGCGTGCCCGGGCGGGATGGCTCCCCCACTGTCCCGGTTCGGCGGGAAGTTCGGCTGGTCCATCCAGTCGACCTGGATGAATTCGAACTGCCGCTGGATGTCCGCCTGGTAGCAGATGAACAGCAGGCCGCGCGGGTCGTCCGGTCCGCCCGGGCCCTCGGAGGCCGGGTCGAACGGGGCTCCGTACGGGGTGCCGCGGCGCATGATGCGCCGGCCGTTGAGGACCTCGGCGTCGAACGGGGGCTTGTCCGGCGCTTCCTGCAGACCGGCGCGCGGTTCGGTCTTGCGCAGGTGTGACCAGAGCGGGGTGACCAGGCCCTCCGGGTCGTCCCGGAAGTTGAAGTCGTTGTCCTTGGCGGCGTCCGGGTTGTTCGGCACGTCCCGGTCCGGGTGCTTGCAGACCGGGGCGCCGGAACGCCAGCGGCCGACCATCCGGGCGGCCAGCCACTCGGTGGTGGCGTGGTCCGGGACGGCCTTGGCTCTCCTGAGCTCCTGGAGCTTGACCGCGACCTGCGACCACCAGCCGGGGACGTCCTGGGCAAGCCGGCGGATCACCTGGAAGGAGCCGTTGCGGGCCCACTCGGGGTACTGGCTCGGGGGGCCGCTGAACCGGTCGTTCTCCAGGCCGCAGACGAACTCGCCGGCGGGGATCAGCCGGGTGCCCGGGTGACCGTCCACCTCGTCCGGCTTGCTCGGGTCGGGTTTGTCGAAGCCCCGGATGCCGGGCTCGCTGATGCCGTCCTTGAAGCCGAAGTGCTCCTTGCCGCGCCGGCTGCCCAGCAGGGTCTGGGCGTTCTGCTGGTAGACGATCAGCACCCGGCACTCGGCCGCGGCGATTCGCTGCGCCTCGATCGCCGACTGGAGGTCCCGCTCGGTGTCCGCCGAGATCTTCAGCACGGCGTGGATCGGCTGGTTCTTCCCGTTGCCGAACAGCCAGTTGTCCGGGGAGTTGTCGCCGGTGTCGCCGAGCGCGCCGGCCCGCTGGGCGGAGCCCTCCTTGAAGGCCTCCAGGCCGCCGCCGACCGGCGGGGCGGTCGGGAACGGATCGGTGGAGGCCAGCATCCGCAGACCCTCGTAGGTGAAGCTGACACCCAGCCAGGTGGCGGTCAGCGATTTGGGGTCGTCGCCCCCGGAGGCCTGCCTGGCCTCGCTGAACCGCTCGTTGAACGCGGCGACCTCGCGGGTGGTGGAGACCTGCGGGGTCAGCCTGCGCAGCCAGTCGCGGGCCCGGGCGACGTCCTCGAACTTGAGGAACAGGACGCTGACGTTGTCCTTCTTGAAGCCGGCGAGGATGTCGCCCTGGATCTCCTCGCTGTCGCGCAGGCTCAGATCCGTGGTCATGGGTGGGGTGTCCTTTCTGGGCGGGGCGGGGGATCAGACCGAGGGGGTGAGCTGGACCCACTGCGCGACGCTGGGCACGCCCTTGTCGCTGAGCAGGAAGAGCATGTACCAGCCGGGCGGCGCGGCCTTGGCGTCCGGCGGGGCCTGGATCTCCAGCCGGTTGCCGGCCCGGCTGGTGAGCCGCAGGTCGATGTGGCGCTGGCTGGTGTTGACCGAGTGGGTGGAGGTGGTCGGCGCCAGCAGGACCGCCTTGGCGGCCAGGCCCGGGGTGGTGCTGGTGACGGTGAACTTCCTGTCGTAACCGACCGGCGCGGTGGGCGCGTTGGCCAGCGCGGGCCGGTCGCCCTGGTGCAGGTAGGCCGGCTCGTAGATCTCGATGGTGCCGTTCATGTTCACCGGGCCGGAGGTGCCCGGGATGCCGCTCACGGTGCCGTTGATGTCCGTGTTGTTGGCCATCTGCTGGAGCTCGTCACCGGTCACCATGATCCGGCCGTCCGGCAGCACCACGGCGTTGGAGTGGTAGCCGCGCGGCAGCCGCTGGACCGGGCCGAGCTGCCAGTCGCCCTGGTCGTCGCGCAGCTCGATCTGCCGGTACTTGAGGTCGGCGTTCGGGTTGTACGGGCCGTTGCCGTAGTCGCGGATGTCGTAGGCGCCGTTGACCGTCATCAGCCGGCCGGTGGGCAGCAGGACGGTGTCGTCCTGGGTGCGGCCGAAGGCGCGCGACTTCTCGGCGGTCCAACTGCCGTTGGAGAACCGCAGGGTGCTCGGGTTGTCCCGGTCGCCGCCGAGGACCAGCGCGGAGTCCGGGCCGTTGGCGCCCGCGGGCAGCATCACGGCGGAGCCGTAGTTGCGCTTGCGGCCGTCCGGGCGGGCGGTCAGGTCGGTGCGGGTCTCGGCGACGGGGTCGAACTTCCACTGCTCGGCGGCCTGGCGGCCGAAGCCGTAGATGTTGCCGTCGTTGAGCGAGAACAGGTGCGGGTAGTCGGTGGTGAACGGGGCGTTCACCTTGAACCGCTCGACCGGGGTGTCCTTGGGGGTGTCGGTCTTCTTCACCGGGACCCCGAAGGCCTTGGCGGGGAATCGCTCGACGACCGGGGTGGGGGTGCCGTAGCCCAGCTCGGACTGGCCGGACATGATCAGCTGTCGGCCGTCGGCGCCGGTCACCACCGAGGGGTACCAGCGGCCCACCGACATGTCGGGGTTGCGGGTCCAGGTCTCGGTCCACGGGTCGAAGATCAGCGAGAGCTTGGCGCCGGTGCCGCCGTTGCCGCCCAGGTTGCCGCCGAAGACACCGAGCATGCCGTTGGGCAGGAACGAGTGGCCGGAGCAGAAGAACGGCACCGGGCGCGGCTCGCCCAGGCCGTCCGGCATGTCCGAGACCGGCGGGTTGACCTGCTTGAAGGCGTCCCTCTCGGTGCCCTTGGAGGGGTCCCAGAGGAAGGCCCGGCCGGCGTTCTCCTTGCCGGTGGTCTGGGTGGGGGCGGGCTCCTTCTCCGGGTTGGTCTCGATCCGCTCGAAGGAGAACAGCAGCACCTTGCCGGTCGGCAGCAGGGCGACGTGGTCGCCGAAGTCGGGGGAGGGGAAGTACTCCTTGAACGCCCCCCAGGTCTCCGGGGCGAAGGCCTTGTTGTGGTCGGCCTGGGATGCCGTCAGGGCGTTGTACCGGTTGGTCCGGGTGGTCTGCGGGTAGTCGCCGATGCCGCGGACGGCCGCGCGCATCCGGGCGTGCTCCTCGGCGTGCTCCTGGCCGAGGGCGGCGACCTCGTCCTGCCGCAGCTCCTCGGCCGCCCGGCGGGAGTCGACGTGCGGGGTGAGGTCGTCCCCGCCGTGGGCGACGGCCGGTGCGACGGCACTCAGCAGGGTGCCGGCGGTGACCGCGAGGACCACGGCGGTGGCCGACAGCCGGCGGCCGGCCCGGGACGGGGGCTGCGGACGCGGTGGGGACGGGGACGGGGACATGGGTCTCCTCAAGGAAGGGGTGTTCAGGGGGTGTTCGGGTGAGGGGTGTTCGGGGGAGGGGCGGCGAATGCGGACGGACGGCCGTGGGCGGGCGCGGTCCGGCGATGGTCGCCGACCGTCACAGAACATCACAGCGTGTGGTGGTTCGCATGCGCATGCATCCCTTGGGGCGGTCCCGTTCCGGAGGTGCGCTTGAACGGCCGAAGGGGCGCGGACCGACCGGTCCGCGCCCCTTCCGTGCCCTGCCCCTCCGGCGCGGGTCACATCCCGCACGGCGCGCTCACACCACGCCCAGCGCGTACGCGGCGAAGAGCGCCGCCGCGGTTCCGGCCGCCACCTTGCCCGGCCGGGAGAAGGCCGTCCAGGGGCCGTCGAAGTGCCGGGTGAACCATCCGATCGCCACCAGGGCGGCTCCGAACGGCGGAAGCAGCGCCAGCCGGGCGACCACCCAGCCGTGCGAGTCCGGCGCGGTGGTCGGTCCCGGGACGGCGCCCAGGCCGGCCGCGCCGGTGAGGACCAGGGGGTCGGCGCGGTAGCGGAGTCGGACCGGGGCGCCGTCCAGGTTGCCGACTTCGTCTGTCGACGGGGCGGAAGGTAGGAATGCGGCGGCCCCGCGGGCGTCACACCGCGGGGCCAAGTGCCGGGTGCTGCCCGGGTATCAGGCGAGTGGGCGAGTCGCCGCTACTGACCAGGGGTCACCAGGCCGGACTCGTAGGCCAGCACCACGGCCTGGGCGCGGTCGCGCAGGTCGAGCTTGGCGAGGATGCGTCCGATGTGGGTCTTGACGGTCTGTTCCGCGAGCACCAGCTGCCCGGCGATCTCCTGGTTGGACAGGCCGCGGGCGATCAGCTCCAGCACCTCGGTCTCGCGCGGGGTCAGGCCGCCCAGTCGCAGCTTGGGGTCGCGACGCCTGGCCGGGCGGCTGCGGGCGAAGTCCTCGATCAGCCGGCGGGTCACCGAGGGGGCGAGCAGCGCCTCGCCGGCCGCGACCACCCGGACCGCGGCGATCAGGTCGGCCGGCGGGGCGTCCTTGAGCAGGAAGCCGCTGGCCCCGGCGCGCAGCGCCTCGTACACGTAGTCGTCCACGTCGAAGGTGGTCAGCATCAGCACCTTGGGCCGGTGGGCGGCGCCGCCTCCCCGACTGCCGGTGGCCGGGTCGAGCAGCCGCCGGGCCGCCTCCAGGCCGTCCATGACGGGCATCCGGACGTCCATCAGCACCAGGTCCGGGTGGGTGCGTCCGGTGACCTCCAGCGCCTGGGCGCCGTCCGCCGCGTCCCCCACCACGTCGATGTCGCTCTGGGCGTTGAGCAGGGCGGCGAAGCCGGCCCGCACCATGGCCTGGTCGTCGACGATGATCACGCGGATGGTCATGCGGGTGTCTCCCGAGGGGTGTCTGGGTCGTCGGTGCCGTCGATGCCGTCGAGCGGCAGGACGGCGGCCACCTTGAAGCCGCCGTCCGGCAGCGGGCCGGTGTCCAGCCTGCCATCGACCAGCCGGACGCGTTCCCGCATTCCGACCAGCCCCTGTCCGGTGCCCTCGACCGAGGCCTCCAGTGACTCGGTGCGTTGCGGCGGCGGCGCGTTGACCACGGTCAGCCGCAGTTCCGGGCCGTCCGCCGAGACCGACACCCAGGTGCGCGCGCCGGGGGCGTGCCGGACCACGTTGGCCAGCGCCTCCTGCACGATCCGGTAGACGGACAGGCCGACGGCCGGCGGCACCCGCTCGGCCAGTCCCTCGTCCACGGTCAGCTCGGCGGGCACCCCGGCCCGCCCCACCGTCTCGACCAGCTGGGCGAGTTGGCCCACCCCGGGCTGCGGGGTCCGCTCCGCGGCGGACTCCTCGCTGCGCAGCACGCCGAGCAGCCGCCGCATCTCGGCCAGCGACCCCCGGGCGGCGTCGGCGATGGTGCTGAACTCCTCGGCGGCGTCGGCCGGTACGCCCTCGATCCGGTACGGCGCGCTGGCGGCCTGGACGGCGATCACCGACATGTGGTGGGCCACCACGTCGTGCAACTCCCGGGCGATCCGGGCGCGTTCCTCCAGCAGGGTGCGCCGCTCGCGTTCGACCTCGCTGATGTGCTCCTGTTCGGAGAGCAGCCGGCGGGCCACCGCGCGGTCCCGGACGGCCCAGCCGAGCAGCAGCGCGGCGCCGCTGAGCGCGATCAGCAGGATGGTGGTGCCGTCGCCGGACCGGGGCAGGCCGAGGGTGGTGGTGAGCGCGGTGAGCAGGACGGTGGCGATCCAGACCGAGACCACGGCGGCCCGGCTCTCCCGCAACGCCAGGGCGAGCAGCAGGAAGACGTACGCGAGGATCATCGGCGCCGTCCACGGCCAGGTGCCGGTCACCTGGTGGTGGCGGGCGGTGACGGCACCGGTGGTGACCAGGGTGGCGGCGCTGATCCACCAGGCGGCCAGCGGCCGGGTGATGGCGAGGAGCAGCGGCGTGGTCTGGGCGACGGTGAGCGCGGCGGCCACCGGCGGCACCACGCCGTAGAAGTTCACCAGGGCGGCGATCCCGCTGGGGATCAGCCCGGTCTGCAGCAGCGTGGCGATGACGTACGGGATCCGGCGGACCCAGGGCCGGCGCGACTCCCCGAGCAGCGGGGTGTGGTCGCGGCTCGGGGTGGTCAGGTGGTGCCGCAGGGCGCGGAGTTGACGGCGGGCGTAGCCGTGGGCGTCGGCTTTGGTGAGCGTCTTCATCGCGGGCCAGCCTAGGAGGGCGGGCCCACGCCGGTCGTCGGACTGGAGCGCGAACTTCCGGGGGCTGCCCGGGTACGGGGTGATACCCGGGTACTACGAGCGCCAGTGGCCGGCCAGGGCCGGGCCGAGCTGGTCGAAGTGGCGCTCGATCACCGTGACCATGCCCTCGGGCCCGGCCGGCTCCTGTTCGGCGGTCCAGGACAGGTGGGCGGAGCGCAGCAGGCTGCCGAAGACGGCGGCCAGCACGACCGGGCGCAGGTCCTCGGCCGGGTCCAGCCCCTCGCGCTCGGCGAGCACCTGGACCACCAGCCGCTCCTGCTCGGTGACCCGGCGCAGATGGGCGGCCAGCAGCGCGGGCGTCTCCTCGATGATCCGCAGCAGTTCCAGGGCGCTGCTGATCGAGCCGGGGCCGGAGGTCCGCGCGTTCCCGAGGTCGCGCCAGGCCTTGACGATCGAGGCGCGCAGGGCCTGGAGCGGGGTCTCCTCGGCGGGGCGGCGGCGCAGGCACTCGATGAAGTAGTCCTCGGCGTCGGCCATCACGGCGAGCGCGACCTCGTCCTTGTTGGCGAAGTAGCGGAAGAAGGTGCGCTGGGAGACGTCCACGGCGGAGGCGATCTCGTCGACGGTGGTGCGGGCGAAGCCCTGGCTGAGGAAGAGCAGGTGGGCGGCCTGGACCAGGGCGTCCCGGGTCTGCTGCTTCTTGCGCTCCCGCAGTCCGGGCGCCCGGCCGAGGTCCTCCGGGGTGCCGACGGGGCGGGGGGTGTGAGCGGCCATGGCGGGGCCTTCCGGGCGCTGGTGTGGCGGGTGGGAGGACAACCTTAGCTTCCTGACAAATGTCAGTGCAGGTCAGAAGTCATCGTTTGCCGAATGTCAGAGGCTGACATAATCTCCCGGGAGTGGCGCTCGTCGGCCGGGCACTCGTGGGGACGGGTGGGTCGTCGCAGCGCCACGACCATGTCCGCTCGGTTCCGATCTCCGTCGCACGCCCCGGAGGGCCCCAGATGAGCCAGTCCGTCGTCAAGAACTCCAAGGCGGACACACCGCCGCCGCCGAATCCACCGACCGGGGGAGGGCTCAAGGGGCACCCCTGGCTGACCCTGCTGACCGTCGCGGTCGGCGTGATGATGGTGGCCCTGGACGGCACGATCGTCGCCATCGCCAACCCGGTGATCCAGGAGAAGCTGCACGCCGCGCCGTCCGAGATCCAGTGGGTCACCAGCGGCTACCTGCTGGCGCTGGCGGTCTTCCTGATCACCGCCGGCAAGATCGGTGACCGCTTCGGCCACAAGAACACCTTCCTGGTCGGCGCGGTCGGCTTCGCCGCCACCTCGGCCGCGATCGGCTTCGCCGGCAACATCCAGACCGTGATCGCCTTCCGCGTCCTGCAGGGCCTGTTCGGCGCGCTGCTCCAGCCGGCCGCGCTCGGCCTGCTGCGGGGGGCCTTCCCGGCCGAGCGGCTCAACATGGCGATCGGCATCTGGGGCGGCGTGATCGGCGCCTCCACCGCGGCCGGCCCGATCGTCGGCGGCCTGCTGGTCGAGCACGTCAACTGGGAGTCGGTCTTCTTCATCAACGTCCCGGTCGGCCTGATCGCGCTGGCCCTGGGCCTGTGGATCCTCAAGGACGTGCGGGCCGAGAACGCCGCCAAGTCCTTCGACCTGCCGGGCATCGCGCTGCTCTCGGTCGGGATGTTCGCGCTGGTCTTCGGCATCATCAAGGCCCCCGCGTGGGGCTGGGGCGACACCAGGACGCTGCTGTTCCTGGGCGGCGCGGTGCTGCTGATGGTGCTGTTCGCGCTCTGGCAGGGCCGCGCGAAGGAGCCGCTGATCCCGCTCAGCCTGTTCCGCTCGGTGCCGCTGTCGGCGGGCGTGCTGCTGATGGTGCTGATGGCGTTCGCGTTCTTCGGTGCGATCTTCTTCGTGACCTTCTACCTGCAGAACGTGCACGGGATGAAGCCGGTCGAGGCCGGCGTCCACCTGCTGCCGATGACCGGCATGATGATCGTCGGCTCGCCGCTGGCGGGCATCGCGATCGGCAAGCTCGGTCCGCGGATCCCGATCATGGTCGGGATGCTGCTCACCACCGGCGCGATGGTCGGCATGTCCACCCTGGACACCGGATCCGGCACCGGCGTGATGTCGCTCTGGTTCGTCCTGATGGGCCTCGGCATCAGCCCGGTCATCGTCGGTGCCACCGAGGTCATCGTCGGCAACGCCCCGCTGGAGCTGTCCGGCGTGGCCGGCGGCCTGCAGCAGGCCGCGATGCAGGTCGGCGGCAGCCTCGGCACCGCCGTGCTGGGTGCGCTGATGGCAGCCAAGGTCGGCGACGTGCTGCCCGGCAACTGGGCCAAGGCCGGTCTGCCGCCGGTCGAGGGCCCGCAGGCCGAGGACCTCAAGCAGGCCGCCCAGCTCGGCATCGCCCCGCCGGCCCCGCCCGGTACCCAGCAGCAGGCGGTGGACGCGATGGCCGGCGCCGTGCACCAGTCCTTCGTCAGCGGCATGTCGCTCGCCTTCGTGGTGGCCGCCGTGGTGGCCTTCGCCGCCGCCCTGCTCGCCCTGCTCACCCGCCGCGGCAGCACCGACGCGGGCCCGGCCGTGCACATCTGATCAGGTTCGGAAGAGGAAACCGAAAGGGCCGGACCCCGCGAGGGGTCCGGCCCTTTCAGGTACTAGCCGGTGATCAGGCGTCGCCGCCGGCGGCGCCCGGGTCGGCCGCGGCCACGTCCAGCAGCTGGTAGCGGTCGATCGCGTCCTTCAGCGCCGAGCGGTCGATCTTGCCCTGCTTGGCGAGCTCGGTGAGCACCGCCAGGACGACCGACTGGGCGTCGATGTGGAAGAAGCGACGGGCCGCGCCACGGGTGTCGGCGAAGCCGAAGCCGTCGGCACCCAGCGACTGGTACTGACCCGGCACCCAGCGGGCGATCTGGTCCGGCACCGCGCGCATCCAGTCGGACACGGCGACGAACGGGCCCTCGGCGCCCTGGAGCTTCTGGGTCACGTACGGCACGCGCTGCTGCTCCTCGGGGTGCAGCAGGTTGAACTCCTCGGACTCCACCGCCTCGCGGCGCAGCTCGTTCCAGGAGGTCGCGGACCAGACGTCGGCCTTGACGTTCCACTCCTCGGCGAGGATGCGCTGGGCCTCCAGGGCCCACGGCACCGCCACACCGGAGGCGAGGATCTGGGCCGGGATCTGGCCGGCGACGCCCGGCGCGTACTTGTGCAGACCCTTGAGGATGCCGTCGACGTCCACGTTCTCGGGCTCGGCCGGCATCTTGATCGGCTCGTTGTAGACGGTGAGGTAGTAGAACACGTCCTCGCCGTTCGGGTGCTCGGCGCTGGAGCCGTACATCCGACGCAGACCGTCCTGGACGATGTGCGCGATCTCGAAGCCGTACGCCGGGTCGTACGCGACGACGCCGGGGTTGGTCGAGGCCAGCAGGTGCGAGTGGCCGTCGGCGTGCTGCAGGCCCTCACCGGTCAGCGTGGTGCGACCGGCGGTGGCGCCGAGCACGAAGCCGCGGGCCAGCTGGTCGGCCATCTGCCAGAACTGGTCGCCGGTGCGCTGGAACCCGAACATCGAGTAGAAGACGTACACCGGGATCAGCGGCTCGCCGTGGGTCGCGTAGGACGAGCCCGCGGCGATCAGCGAGGCGGTGCAGCCGGCCTCGGAGATGCCGTCGTGCAGCATCTGGCCCGTCGGCGACTCCTTGTAGGCCAGCAGCAGGTCGCGGTCGACCGACTCGTAGGTCTGGCCCAGCGGGTTGTAGATCTTCGCCGACGGGAAGAGCGAGTCCATGCCGAAGGTGCGGTACTCGTCCGGCGCGATCGGCACGAAGCGGTTGCCGATGCCCTTGTCCCGCATGAGGTCCTTGAGCAGCCGGACGAACGCCATGGTGGTGGCGATCGTCTGGTTGCCGGAACCCTTCTTGACCGCCTTGTACGCGTCGTCGCCCGGCAGCTCCAGCTTGCGCGGGCGCACCTTGCGGGTCGGCACGTAGCCGCCGAGCTCCTGGCGGCGGTCGTGCATGTACTGGATCTCTTCCGAGTCGCGGCCCGGGTGGTAGTAGGGCGGGTAGCCCTCTTCGAGCTGCTTGTCGGTGATCGGCAGGTGCAGCCGGTCCCGGAAGCGCTTCAGGTCCTCGACCGTCAGCTTCTTCATCTGGTGGGTGGCGTTGCGGCCCTCGAAGTTGGGGCCCAGCGTCCAGCCCTTGACCGTCTGGGCCAGGATGACCGTCGGCTGGCCCTTGTGCTCGCGGGCCGCCTTGAACGCCGCGTAGATCTTCTTGTGGTCGTGGCCGCCGCGACCCAGGTACTGGATCTGCTGGTCGGTCATGCTCTCGACCATGGCGCGCAGGCGCAGGTCGCCGCCGAAGAAGTGCTCGCGGATGTAGTCGCCGGACTCGGTGGCGTAGGTCTGGAACTGGCCGTCCGGGGTGGTGTTCATCTTGTTCACCAGGACGCCGTCGCGGTCCTGTGCGAGCAGCGGGTCCCAGCTGCGGTCCCAGATGAGCTTGATCACGTTCCAGCCGGCGCCCCGGAACTGGGACTCCAGCTCCTGGATGATCTTGCCGTTGCCGCGGACCGGACCGTCCAGACGCTGCAGGTTGCAGTTGACCACGAAGGTCAGGTTGTCCAGGCCCTCGCGGGCGGCCAGCGACAGCTGGCCGAGCGACTCGGGCTCGTCCATCTCGCCGTCGCCGAGGAAGGCGTACACGTGCGAGTCGGAGGTGTCCTTGATGCCGCGGTGCTCCAGGTAGCGGTTCATCCGCGCCTGGTAGATCGCGCCGAGCGGGCCGAGGCCCATCGAGACGGTCGGGAACTCCCAGAAGTCCGGCATCAGCCGCGGGTGCGGGTAGCTGGACAGGCCGTACGGGGCCTTCGACTTCTCCTGGCGGAACGCGTCGAGCTGCTGCTCGCCCAGTCGGTCCAGCAGGAAGGCGCGGGCGTAGATGCCGGGGGAGGCGTGACCCTGGAAGAAGATCTGGTCGCCGGACTCGCCCTCGGCGTCCTTGCCGCGGAAGAAGTAGTTGAAGCCGACGTCGTAGAGCGACGCGGAGGAGGCGAAGGTGGCGATGTGGCCACCGACGCCGATGCCCGGGCGCTGCGCCCGGGAGACCATGACGGCCGCGTTCCAACGGGTCGCGTTGAGGATCTTGCGCTCGATCTCCTCGTTGCCGGGGAAGAACGGCTCGTCCTTGGTCGCGATGGTGTTGACGTAGTCCGTGCTGCGCATCTCGGGCACGGCGACACGCTTCTCGCGGGCGCGCTCGATCAGCCGCAGCATCAGGTAACGGGCACGCTCACGCCCCCGCTCGTCGATGGCCGCATCGAGCGACTCCAGCCATTCCGCGGTCTCCTCGGGATCGAAGTCCGGGACCTGACTCGGAAGGCCGCCAATGATGATCGGGTTGCGATCGGATCCGGAAGCCACGCTGTTCCTTCACTGTCGGTCGAAACTGAGGTGTGTCGCGCCGCCTCCATCGTGCTACCGCGCTCGGAGATCCGTCATCTCTACCGATCGGTAACCGTTCCGCCTGGTGGGCGGGCCGGTCTGGTGGCGCACGGTGCGGGCGTCTTCGTCCGCTCCGAACACCCCCGGGTGTTACGAAAAGAGGTGGTCCGACCTGGTGTCCCCTCCGCCCGATGGCGGGCGGCCGGGGTGAGGGCCAACAGGAGACTCTACGCCCGCGCATGCGCGGACCCCGAATGCCGTTCGCATCTCGGGCACACGTACGGCCTGTGGGCCGGGACCACCCGAAGCATCCTTGTCTCACGCAGAGAAGGGCAAATCGGTGTGATTCCCGACACGTCGACCGGCGTGTCCCGCTGCGACACGTCAACCTTTGGAGGGGATCGGCAGTCGGGTACTTGCGCGAACCGCCGCGCCCGTGTGGACTACGGCCACAGCCCCGGCATGGACGCCGGGCCGAATACTGGAGGTTATTCCCGTGAGCGCGACCGCGGACCCCGCGGACAAGTCCAACCCGGCGACCCGTCTCGGCTTCGAAGAGGGCCAGATCGTCCAGGAGCTGGGGTACGACGACGACACTGACCAGGATCTCCGCGAGGGCATCGAGGAGATCACCGGGACGGATCTTGTCGACGAGGACTACGACGACGTCGCGGACGCCGTCCTGCTGTGGCACCGCGACGACGACGGGGACCTCACCGACTCCCTCGTCGACGCCCTGGAGTACCTGGCCGAGGGCGGTCTGATCTGGCTGCTGACGCCCAAGACCGGCCGCGACGGCCACATCGAGGCCTCCGACGTCGCGGACGCGGCGAAGACCGCCGGCCTGTCGCAGACCAGCTCGATCGCGATCGCCAAGGACTGGGCGGCCACCCGCCTGGCCACCAAGTCCACGGCCAAGCAGCCCAAGCAGCGCTGAACGGGCCCCGAGCCCCGCGCCGGGCCCCGTCGGAGCACTCCTCCGGCGGGGCCCGGCGCTTTTCGCGTGACGGCCCCGTGTTCCGCGTGACGGCCCCGTTCCGTGTGACGGCTCCCGTGCGCGGCTCGCGGCGGGGTCGTTCGGGCCGAGGCTGTTCGCCGAGGGCGAAAGGGCTGGGCCGCCCGGCGGCACGGGTCATCCGTTCGGCCGAACGTCCGTAAGCGGATGCGAGGATGTGCCCTGCCGCGCCGCCGCGTGGCCCGGTCGCGTCAGAAAGGTCCCGCTCATGGCCATCGAGGTCGGCACCCCGGCTCCGGACTTCCGGCTCAGCACCCAGCACGGGGAGACCGTCCGGCTGGCCGACTTCCGCGGCGACAAGCACGTGGTGCTGGTGTTCTACCCGTTCGCCTTCACCGGCGTGTGCACCGGCGAGCTGGGCGCCATCCAGCGGGAGCTGGCCGGGCTGCAGAACGACGGGGTCCAGGTGCTCGGCGTCTCCTGCGACTCGCAGTTCAGCCAGCGCGTCCTCGCCGACCGGGAGGGCCTGGAGTTCCCGCTGCTCGCCGACTTCTGGCCGCACGGCGAGGTCGCCCGGGCCTACGGCGTGCTGGACGAGGAGAAGGGTTGCCCCCTGCGCGGCACCTTCGTGATCGACAAGGCCGGCACGGTGCGCTGGAGCGTCGTCAACGGCCTCCCGGACGCCCGGGACGAGCAGGAGTACCTGAAGGTCCTCGCCGCCCTCTGAGGCCCCCGGCCGGGCCTTCGGAGGTGTGTCGGCCCCGTTCGGAGGTGTGTGCGGGAACCGGGCACTACGCTCGGGCCGTTGGCGGGTGGGGCGTACGTCCGTTTCCGGCGGGTGGGCGCCTCGAACCGCACCACCGCGGGGGCACCAGCCGTGCCTCCCGATTCTTGGAGGACACGTGGGAGTCAGCCTCAGCAAGGGCGGAAACGTCTCGCTCACCAAGGAGGCCCCCGGGCTCCAGGCCGTCGTGGTCGGCCTGGGCTGGGACGTCCGGACCACCACCGGGACGGACTTCGACCTGGACGCCAGCGCGCTGCTCTGCAACGACCAGGGCAAGGTCGCCTCGGACGGCAACTTCGTGTTCTTCAACAACCTGAAGAGCCCGGACGGCTCGGTCGAGCACACCGGCGACAACCGCACCGGCGAGGGCGAGGGTGACGACGAGGCGATCAAGGTCAACCTGGCCGGCGTCCCGGCGGACGTGCAGAAGATCGTCTTCCCGGTGTCGATCTACGACGCCGAGAGCCGTGGCCAGAACTTCGGCCAGGTCCGCAACGCGTTCATCCGCGTGGTGAACCAGGCCGACAGCTCGGAGCTGGCCCGCTACGACCTCTCCGAGGACGCCTCCACCGAGACCGCGATGGTCTTCGGCGAGCTGTACCGCAACGGCACCGAGTGGAAGTTCCGCGCCATCGGCCAGGGCTACGCCTCCGGCCTGCGCGGCATCGCCCAGGACTTCGGCGTCAACGTCTGAGTCCCCGTAGGCGCACGGCTTCCGCGCCGAACTCCCGGGGCGGCCCCGGACCTTCGAGGTCCGGGGCCGCCCCGGCTTCGTCGGGGTCCGCCGCGCTGCGAGGATGTGAGTTCAGGAAGTTCAGCCGGCCAAAGCGGGCCGGCCGGGGCCGCGGGGGATTACACCTGTAGGGCGCGCCCCGGGAGAAGCAAGGGAGGAAGAACAGCATGGTGGTCACGCTCGCCAAGGGCGGGAACGTCTCGCTCACCAAGGCCGCGCCGAACCTGACGCAGGTCCAGATCGGCCTCGGCTGGTCCGCCCGTTCGACCACGGGCGCACCGTTCGACCTCGACGCGAGCGCCCTGATCTGCGGTAGCGGGCGAGTGCTCGGTGACGAGTACTTCGTCTTCTACAACAACCTGAAGAGCCCCGAGGGCTCGGTGGAGCACCAGGGCGACAACCTCGTGGGCGGCGACGAAACGGGTGACGACGAGCTGATCCTGGTCAACCTGGAGCTGGTCCCGGCGCAGGCCGACAAGGTGGTCTTCGCGGTGTCGATCTACGAGGCCGAGGCCCGGTTGCAGAACTTCGGCCAGGTCCGCAACGCCTACATCCGGGTGGTCAACTCCCTCGACGGCCAGGAGATCGCGCGCTACGACCTGTCCGAGGACGCGTCCAGCGAGACCGCGATGATCTTCGGCGAGCTGTACCGGTACGCGGGCGAGTGGAAGTTCCGCGCAGTGGGCCAGGGCTACGCCTCCGGCCTGCGCGGCATCGCGCTCGACTTCGGCGTCAACGTACAGTAAGGGCATAAATCGGACTTATCGCACCCGACTAACGATCATGAGAACAGAGGGCAGTGCGGGGGTGACCTGACCGGGTCCCGGCCCGGTCAGGCGTCTCGGGACGAGGCCGACCCCGGCACGGCCAGAATCCCGAAAGGTAGCCAACTCCCGTGTTCCTCCGCACATTCGGCTGGTCGTTCGCGATCACCGCCATCGGCCTGATCGCGGCCGGACTGCTCTGGGGAGCTCAAGGCTTCGGCATCGTGCTGATCCTCTCCATCCTGGAGATCTCCCTCTCCTTCGACAACGCGGTGGTCAATGCCACGGTGTTGAAGCGGATGAACCCGTACTGGCAGAAGATCTTCCTGACGGTCGGTGTCCTCATCGCCGTCTTCGGTATGCGGCTGGTCTTCCCGCTGCTGGTCGTCGGCCTCACCGCGAAGCTCAACCCGGCGACGGTGATCGACCTCGCGCTGCACTCCGACAAGACCCATGACGGCCTCACCTACGGCCAGTACCTGGAGGCGGCCAACCCGGCCATCGCGGCCTTCGGCGGCGTCTTCCTGCTGATGATCTTCCTCGACTTCGTGTTCGAGGAGAAGGAGCACAACTGGCTGAGCTGGCTGGAGCGGCCGCTGGAGAAGGTCGGCAAGCTGGACGCCCTGTCCACTGTCGTCGCCCTGGTCGCGCTGGTGCTGGCCTCCCGCTTCTTCGCCGCGGAGCACGCCGAAACCGTTCTGCTGGCCGGTGTGCTCGGCCTGATCACCTACCTCGCGGTCGGCGGACTCTCCTCGATCTTCGAATCGGGCCTGGAGGCGGAGGCCGAGCGCGAGGAGGAGGCCGAGAAGGCCGGCAAGTCGGTCGTCCAGGTGGCGGGCAAGGCCGCGTTCTTCCTGTTCCTCTACCTGGAGGTGCTGGACGCCTCGTTCTCCTTCGACGGCGTGGTCGGTGCGTTCGCCATCTCCAGCGACATCTTCCAGATCACCCTGGGCCTCGGCATCGGCGCGATGTACATCCGCTCGCTCACCGTCTTCCTGGTCCGCAAGGGCACCCTGGACGACTACGTCTACCTGGAGCACGGGGCGCACTACGCGATCGGCGCGCTGGCGGTGATCCTGCTGGTCGGGATCAAGTACCACATCCCGGAGATCGTCACCGGGCTGATCGGCGTCGCCTTCATCGGGCTGGCGCTGGGCTCGTCCGTCCTGCGCAACCGGCGCGAGGGCGCGGCGGAGGAGAAGGAACTGGTCGCCAGCGACCAGTAGTCGCCGGGCTGATCCCCTGCGGGCCGGGCGCCCGCCGGGCAAGCGCAACGGCCGCCCCCGGGGTTCCGGGGGCGGCCGTTCGCGTTGCCGTCCGGGCGTTGCCGTTCGGGCGTTGTCGCCGGGGCCTTCGTCGTTACCGGGGCGCCGGGATCAGCCGAGCTGCTGCTCGATCGCGCGCAGCTTGCGCTCCAGCGAGTCCAGCTTCGGCATCGACAGGGTGTCGTCGTCGGCCGTCAGGTCGACGGTCGAGCTGCGACGGGTCGAGACGGAGTCGCTCGTCGACGGGGAGTACGTCGAGGACGAGTACGTCGAGGAGGAGTAGGAGGAGCTGACCGAGGCCCGCGGGCGGCGGCCGGCGTCCAGGGCGGACGGCTCGAACGAGTCGAGGGCGAACCGGTCGGTGGAGCTGTTCGTGGTGGAGGTGGCGCTGTCGTCCCTGGCGGCTAGGGCAGGCTCCGTAGCGCTCGGGCCGTCTCCGGCCGCCGTGAGCGCGGGGACCTGACGCCCGCCGCGGGCCCGGGCGAGCATGCCGCCCTGGCGGGAGATGGCCTTCAGCTCGGCCCGCTCGCGGCGGTCGGCGGTACGGGCGCGGGCCTTGGCGTCCAGCTTCGCCTGGCGCTCCTCGCGGACCTCGTCGACCGCCTCGTCCAGGCTGCGGACGTTCTCCAGCAGCATCAGCGACCAGGCCGCGTAGGTCTCGCGCGGGGCGCGCAGCCAGCGGACGATGCGGATCTGCGGCAGCGGGCGCGGGACGAGGCCCTGCTCGCGCAGGGCGGCCTTGCGGGTCTGCTTCAGGGCGCGGTCGAACAGGATCGCCGCCGAGATCGACATGCCGGAGAAGAACTGCGGGGCGCCGGCGTGGCCGAAGCCGCGCGGGGCGTGCACCCAGTTGAACCAGGCCGAGGCGATCGCGAACACCCAGACCAGCAGGCGGGAGCCGAGCGCGGCGTCACCGTGGCTGGCCTCGCGGACGGCGAGCACCGAGCAGAACATCGCGGCGCCGTCCAGGCCGAACGGGACGAGGTACTCCCAGCCGTTGGCCAGGCCCAGGTTCTCCTTGCCGAAGCCGACCAGGCCGTGGAAGGAGAGCGCGGCCGCGACACCGGCGCAGCAGAACAGCAGGGTGTACGAGGAGATCCCGTAGATCATCTCCTTGCGGCGGCGGCGCTCCTCGCTGCGCTCCCAGGAGTCACCCGCCTCGTCCTTCTTCAAGTTCTTGAAGCGCAGCGTCGCCATCAGGACGGCGACGAACAGCAGGGCTGCGCCGCCGACGACAGTCCAGACCAACTGTATGGAGGTCAGGTTCATTGCGGGTCGGGCCTCGGGTTTCCGCAGGGGACAGGTTCACAATGCGACACAGGCGGTCAGGTCCAGCCGTGCGGGCACTGTCTGACGGTTCGTTCGTCTCCGCACGGCGTGCCCACCGCGCCCGCGCAGGGGCGGAGGGGACACCTGTGCGGCTAGACGATATCGCGTCCGAAGGGGCGGCATGTTACGGGAGGGCGGCTTCCTCGGGCCAATCGGCCCACCGGTTGGCGTCGGGGGTGGGCGTGAACGGCCCTGCGGGGTAGGGGAGTGGGGAGTTCGGGTATCGGTCGGCCGGGTCGATGCCCGATCATGGACCGGTCGATCGTCGACCGGCGGATCGTCGATCGGTGGATCGTCGGATCGCCGCACGGAGGCAGGGGGAGAGGACGGGATGGTCTCGATCTGGGAGTACCTGCGCGGGGACAAGAGCTACACCTTCGACAACCCGGGCGCGCAGCACAAGGTCACACTCACCAAGTCGGCGCCGCAGCACGCGATCACCGGCTCGGCCGCCACCACCGGCTACCTCTACGTCAACCTGCACTGGACCATGCGCTCGGGCGCCGTCCGGCCGAGCACCCGGGAGACCGTCAAGCGCTTCTTCAGCCCCCGGATCCTGAGCCCGCTGGAGCCGGACTCGCCCGGGAGTAACGAGCAGCTGAACGTCGACCTCGACCTGGCCTGCATGTACGAGCTCACCGACGGCACCCGGGGCGTGGTGCAGCCGCTCGGCGGCTTCTTCGGCGACCTGCGGGAGCCGCCGTACATCAAGCTCAGCGGCGACGACCAGTACGGGGCGCCGTCCGGCGAGACGATGTACGTCAACCTGGAGAAGAAGGACAAGTTCAAGCGGCTGCTGGTCTTCGTCTACATCTACGACGGCACCCCGGCCTTCGAGCAGACCCACGCGGTGATAACGATCGTGCCGCAGACCGGCCCGCGGATCGAGATCAAGCTGGACGAGCGGGCCCGGGCGGCGCGCTCCTGCGCCGTGGTGCTGATCGAGAACGCGGGGGACAACCAGCTGACGGTGCGCCGTGAGGTGCGGTACGTCAACGGGTTCCAGGCGGACATCGACCGGCTGTACGGGTTCGGGATGCAGTGGCAGCGGGGGTACAAGGGCCAGCCGGGGGGCGGGGACTGAGCCTTCTCCCCCTCGGCGGGGCCGTGCCGAGGCGGCCCCGCCGTCCGGCGGGCGGCCGCCGACGGGGCGCTGCGGTCGGCGGGGTCCTGTGGTCGGCGGGGTCCGGCGGCGGGGCTGGAACTGCGGCTAGCGGGGCTGGAACTGCGGGCCCTGCGGCGGGAGGGCGAACTCCTCGACGTCCTGTGCCGGGGGCTGCGGCGGTACCGGCGGCTGCTGGCCGGTGCCGGGCTGGTAGTTGGCGCCGGGGTGCTGCTGCGGCGGGACGGTCGGCTGCTGTTGCTGGGGGTAGCCGTAACCGGTGCCCGGCTGCGGGGTCGGCGGCGCGGGCGGGTACGGCTGGGCGGGCTGCGGGTAGCCGTAGCCGGTCGCGGGCTGGTGCTGCGGGTAGCCGTACCCGGTGCCGGGCTGCGGCTGGGGGTAGCCGTACCCGGTGCCCGGCCGGGTCGGCGGCGCGGGTGGGGCCGGCGGGACGTTCGGGGGCGCGGTGGGCGGAGCCGTCGGCGGGGGCGTCATGGCCGGCGGGGCCGTGGGCGGCGGGGGGGTCGGCTGCGCCGCGGGGCCGCCCGCGGCCGCTGCCGGGCTGGTCGTCGGGTGCTGCGGCTGCGCCGGGGGCTGGGGCGTCGGGACGGCGGGGGACAGCGTGAAGGTGCCCGGCTCGGGCTGGGGCGTCGGGCGCCGCTCCGGCAGCGGCGTGGCGCGCGGGTCGACCGCGCCGGTGGGGCTGGCGGTGGAGACGGGGGCCGGGGTCGGCGTCGGCTCGGGCGCGGCGGTCTCCGCCTCGTCGTCCACGGTGATGCCGAAGTCGGTGGCCAGGCCGATCAGCCCGGAGGTGTAGCCCTGGCCGATCGCCCGGAACTTCCAGGCCCCGTTGCGCCGGTAGAGCTCGGCCGCGACCAGTGCGGTGACGTTCTCGGCGTCGGCGATCGCGAACTCGGCGACCGGGGGCGCGCCTTCACCGGTCGCGGCGTCGAACAGCAGCAGCCGCAGTCCGGGGACGGCCCGGAACGGTCCGCCCTCGGAGGAGCCGGCCAGCACCACCCGGTCCACGTCGGCGGGCAGCTTGGCGAGTTCGATCTCGACCGTGTCGATGATCTCGGCGCCGCCGGAGGTGTGCTGCTTGGGCAGGTGGCGGACGAGTCCAGAGGGGTGGCGCGGCTGGTTGTAGAAGACGAAGTCGGCGTCCGAACGGACCCTGCCGTTGGCGCCGAGCAGCAGCGCGGACGCGTCCACGTCCGGCGCACCGGGCGTGGCGCTCCAGCGCAGCACGGCGCGGACCGCCGCCGCCGGCAGTGCGATGTTGGCGCCCTTGGCCATCACGTGCGTCATAGCGGACCATCCTGCCTGTTCGCCACCCCTTCGGACAACGTGACCGGGACCGCCCTGGCGGGGGCGGACTTTGCCAAGACTTGCGCCGGATCGAGGTTTGTCGTCACCTTCCACGCTCTCCTCGCCGTGATTGCGAGTGATCATCCGGTGATCGTTCAAGCGGACCCCGAGGTTCCGGGATGTTCCGGGAGTTCAGTGCCCGGGAACCGGGAACGGCCGGAAATCGTCCGTACGATGGGCGCTCGAAAGGCCCCCGGGGGTTCGGCGGAGGGGAGTCCGCCGGCGGTGCCTCCAGGTGAAACGCCCAGGTAGAACCGCTGGCCGGAGGCCGTCCACCCTCGAGGAGAGCACCTTGCGCCATTTCGGCCACCTCGCCGACGACGTCCGCGCCCGGCTGTTCCTGGAGCAGCCGCGGGCGTTCACCGCGGACAGTGAGCCCGCGGTGCTCGCCACCGCCCTCGGCGGCACCCTCTACAGCCCCGCCACCAGGCCCGTTCTGGCCTCCGACATCCGAAAGCAGGCCGCTCGGGGCGTGGTTTCGAT
This sequence comes from Kitasatospora sp. NPDC004669, assembly GCF_040609455.1. Taxonomy (NCBI): domain Bacteria; kingdom Bacillati; phylum Actinomycetota; class Actinomycetes; order Kitasatosporales; family Streptomycetaceae; genus Kitasatospora; species Kitasatospora sp. NPDC004669. The sequence goes on along the minus strand of NZ_JBEXKB010000003.1, from coordinate 12,100 downwards.
GGTGCTGTGCCTGGAGGACGCGATCGCCGACCACGAGGTGGACGCGGGGGAGCGGAACCTGGTCGAGCAACTGACTGACCTGGTTCAGGATTTCACCGACTGCGCACAGGATCACCCACTGCTCTTCATCAGGGTTCGTACGGCCTCCCAGATCCTCGACCTGTCCGAGCGGCTCGGCCCGGCCGTCTCGCTGCTCAGCGGCTTCGTGCTGCCCAAGTTCACCCCCGAGGGAGGCGGCGCCTACCTGGCCGCGCTCACCGCCGCCGAGGCCGCGACCGGGCGACGGCTGTTCGCCATGCCCGTCCTGGAATCGCCCGAACTCGCCCACCTGGAGAGCCGGCGCGAGCAGCTCTTCGGCATCGCCGAGCTGCTCGCCGGGCACCGCGAGCGGGTGCTCGCCGTCCGGCTCGGCGTCACCGACCTCTGCTCCGCCTACGGACTGCGCCGCTCGCCCGACCTCACCGCGTACGACGTGTCGCTGGTCGCCTCGGTGATCGGCGACGTGGTCAACGTGCTCGGCCGGGCGGACGGCACCGGCTACACCGTGACCGGGCCGGTCTGGGAGTACTTCCCGGTGCAGGAGCGGATGTTCAAGCCGCAGCTGCGCCGCACCCCGTTCGCCGCCTCCGGCGGCACGGCCCGGGCCTCCGGGGAGGAGGTCCGGCGCCGGATCATCGAGCACGACCTGGACGGGCTGATCCGCGAGCTCGAACTCGACCGGGCCAACGGCCTGCTGGGCAAGACCTGCATCCACCCCAGCCACGTCCCCGCGGTGCACGCGCTCTCCGTGGTCACACACGAGGAGTACTGCGACGCCCACGACATCCTCCGCCAGGAGCAGGCCGGCGGTGGGGTACTGCGTTCGGCGTACACCAACAAGATGAACGAGGCCCGGCCGCACCGCGCCTGGGCGGAGCGGGTGCTGCTGCGGGCGGAGGTGTTCGGCGTGGCCCGGGAGGACGTGAGCTTCGCGGAGCTGCTGTCGGCCTGCCTGTGCGGCTGACCGCCACCTGAGCGCGTGATGAGACCTGAGCGCGTGATGAGACCTGAGCACGTGATCCGACGAGCACCATCGAAGGCGGGACCGGCAGTGACGACAGCACAGCAGACATGGACCGGGCGCTGGGTCGCCGACCGGGCCGGGATAGCGCTGACCGGATCGGAGCGCCTTCCCGAACTCGTCGGCCTGGCCCTGCGGTCCGGCAACCCCCGGCGCGCCCACCTGCTGGTCTCCAGCGTGCTCGGCAAGCACGTCCCGCAGCGGCCGGCGGTGGTGCACGGCACCGGGCTGGAACTCGGCCGCCGGGTCCGGGAGCTGCTCGGCGCCGAGGCGGCCGCCCGGGTCGTCGTGCTCGGCTACGCGGAAACCGCCACCGGCCTCGGCCACAGCGTCGCCGACGGCCTGGACGCCCCGTATCTGCACTCCACCCGCCGGCCGGTCCCCGGGATCGCCCCGCTCGGCGGCTTCGAGGAGGAGCACTCGCACGCCACCGCCCACCTGCTGCTCCCCGCCGACCCCGTGCTCCTCAGCGGGGACGGTCCGCTGGTGCTGGTGGACGACGAACTCTCGACCGGCCGGACGGTCCTCAACACCATCCGCGAACTGCACGCCCGCCACCCGCGCGGCCACTACGTGGTCGTCGCCCTGGTCGACCTGCGCTCGGCCGAGGACCGGGCCCGGCTCGCCGGGGCCGCCGCCGAACTCGGCGTCCGGCTGGACGTGGTGGCCACCGCCAGCGGAGCCGTCGAGCTGCCCGGGGACATCGTCGAGCGGGCCGAGCGGCTGATCGCCGCGGCGCCCCCGGCAGTCGTACCGCCGACGGTCGCCCCCGCCCCGCTGGTCCGGGTCGCGCTGGACTGGCCCGCCGGGCTCCCCGACGGCGGCCGGCACGGCTTCACCGCCGCCGACCGCGCCCGGCTCGACGCCGTACTGCCCTCGCTGGCCGAGCAGTTGGCCGAGGCGCTGCCCGAGGCGGCGGAGCGGGTGCTGGTGCTCGGCTGCGAGGAGCTGATGTACGCGCCGCTGCGGCTGGCCGACGCGCTCGCCGCGCGGCTCGGCGGCGACCGCGTCCGGTACTCCACCACCACCCGCTCGCCCGTTCTCGCCGTGGACGACCCCGGCTACGCCATCCGCACCCGGCTGGCCTTCCCCGCCCACGACGACCCGCAGGACGACGCCTCCCGCGAGCGCTACGCCTACAACGTCGCCCCCGGTACCGACCCGGCCCGGCGCTTCGACGCCGTGGTGCTGGTGGTGGACGACGTCGCCGACACCCCCGCGCTGCACCGGGGTGAGCGCGCGCTGCTGGGCCAACTGCGGCAGGTCGCCGACCGGGTGGTGCTCGCGGTGCTGCCCTCGCACCGGCCGGTGCCGTCATCGTCGTCGCTGCCGTCGCGGCCCTTGTCTTCGCTTTCCTTGCCGTCGCTTCCCTTGCCTTCGCCGCTGTACGGGCCGGAGTTCTCCTCGTACCGTCCCGAGGAGGTTGCCTGGCTGCTCAAGGACCTCTCCGACGTCCGGCTCGAAGCCCCCACCGAGGAGCGGGAGGAGGCCGTCCAGAACGGCGGCGCGCACTACGCCGAGTCGCTGCCGGTCGAGTACCGGCCCAGCCCCGAGTACCAGGAGCTGTTCCACCAGGCGCTGCGCGGCTCCGCCGAGCGGATCGCGCTCGCCGTCGGCACCGTCGCCGAGACGCTGCTGCGCGAGCGCGGGCCCGGGTTGGTGCTCGCCTCCCTGGCCCGGGCCGGGACACCGGTCGGCGTCCTGATCCGTCGCTGGCTGGGCTTCGCCCACGACCTCGACGTCCCGCACTACGCGGTGTCGATCGTCCGCGGCCGGGGCATCGACCCGGTCGCCCTGCGCTACCTGGCGGCCCACCACCGGGCGGCGGACGTGGTGTTCGTGGACGGCTGGACCGGCAAGGGCGCGATCACCCGCGAACTCGCCGACGCGCTGGTCGGCACCGGCTTCGACCCGGACCTCGCGGTGCTCGCCGACCCGGGCCGCTGCGTGCGGACCTACGGCACCCGGGACGACTTCCTGATCCCGTCGGCCTGCCTCAACTCCACGGTGTCCGGGCTGGTTTCGCGCACCGTGCTGCGGGCCGGGCTGATCGGTCCCGAGGACTTCCACGGGGCCAAGTACTACGCCGAGCTGGCCGGCGGCGATGTTTCGGCGGCCTTCCTGGACACGGTGGCCGCCTGTTTCGCTTCGGTTCGCGGCTCCGCCGTCGAGGGGGCCGAGCGGCTGGCCGCCGACCCGGACCGGACGCCCGACTGGGCCGGCTGGGCCGCGGTGGAGCGGATCAGCGCCGAGTACGGGATCGACGACGTCAACCTGGTGAAGCCCGGCGTCGGCGAGACCACCCGGGTGCTGCTGCGCCGCGTCCCCTGGCGGGTGCTGGCCCGGCGCGGCGCCGGCGCCGATCTCGACCACGTACGGCTGCTCGCGGCCCAACGCGGCGTCGTGGTCGAGGAGGTGGACGGACTGCCGTACACCTGCGTCGGGCTGATCCACCCCCGCTACAGTCGGGGCGCGACCGGGGCGAGTGGTCGGGCCGTGACGGGGAGGGAGTCCTGATGGGTGGCGCGGCTGAGGGAGCCCTGAGGGGCGGTGTGGTCGAGGGAACCCTGAGGGGCGGCGCGGCCGAGGTGCTGGTGGCCAGCGACCTCGACCGTACGCTCATCTACTCGGACCGCGCCCTGGCCCTGGACGTCCCCGACCGGCTGGCGCCGCGGCTGCTCTGCGTCGAGGTACTGGACGGGCGGCCGCTGTCCTTCCTGACCGAGCGGGCGGCCTCGCTGCTGGAACGACTGGCGGGCGAGGCCGCCTTCGTACCCGCCACCACGCGGACCGTCGAACAGTACCGGCGAGTCAACCTGCCCGGTCCGACGCCGAGTTACGCGATCTGCGCGAACGGCGGACAGCTACTGGTGGACGGCGAGCCGGACCAGGACTGGCGTCGCGAGATCACCGCGCGGATCGCGGCCGGCTCGGCGCCGCTGGAGGAGGTGGTCCGCCACCTCGCGCTGTGCGCCGACCCCGAGTGGACGCGTAAACGGCGGGTGGCCGACGAGCTGTTCACCTACCTGGTGATCGAGCGCGACCGGCTGCCGGACGGCTGGCTGGCGGAGCTGGCCGGCTGGTGCGCCGAACGCGGCTGGCGGGTCTCGCTGCAGGGACGGAAGGTGTACGCCGTGCCGGAGCCGCTCGGCAAGAGCGCCGCACTCGCCGAGGCCGTCCGGCGCAGCGGTGCCACCACCGTGCTGGCCGCCGGTGACTCGCTGCTGGACGCCGACCTTCTGCTCGCCGCGCACGCCGCCTGGCGGCCGGGACACGGCGAGCTGGCCGACAGCGGGTGGACCGCCCCCGGCGTCACCGCCCTCGCTGAGGTGGGGGTGGCGGCGGGGGAGGAGATCGTCCGTCGGTTCCTGACCGCTGGCGGCCGACCGCCTACGGACTAACCGCAGCAGCCGCCGCCGCAGCAGCCGCCCCCCGCGGGCTGTTGCGGTGCGGCGCCGGCGGCGCCGGCGGCACCGGTCACGGCGACGGTGGACAGCAGCTTCACCGTGTCCTGGTGGCCCTCCGGGCAGACGGCGGGGTCGTTGGCCTGCGCCATCGGGCGGCTGAGCTCGAAGGTGGCGCCGCAGGAGCGGCAGCGGAAGTCGTAGCGTGGCATACCGGCAGGGTACCGATGGGCGCTGTGGTCGGTGGCCTGGTTGCCGGTGTTCATCGATGGCCGAGATCGCCGCGGATCATCCCGATCACCTGCGCCGCCGTCCCCCGTACCGCCGCCAGCTCGGTCAGGAAGTGCCAGTAGTCGGGGTGCCGGCCGGCCGCCTGGAGGGTGGCCAGCGCGCGGTCCAGCCGGGCCACCGCCTCGTCCAGCGGGGCGGCGTGCCGCGGATCCGGCGCGCTGCGGCCCGCCATCGCCAGGCGCTGGGCGTCCCGGACGGCGAATCGGGCGCGCTCGATCTCCCGGTTGGGGTCGTGCTGCACCTCGTTCAGTTGGCGCAGCCGGTCGTTCACGGCCAGCACCGAGCCGTCCGCGGTCTCCAGCAGCGCGCGGACCGTACCGATCGCGGCCGTGGCCTCCGTCCAGCGCTGCTCGTCCCGGGCCCGGGCGGCCTCGGCGAGCTTGCGCTCGGCGGCCCGGCCGGTCTCGGCGACCTGCTCGGGCACCCGCTGGAGGTCCTGCCAGCAGGCCGTGCTGAACCGGCGGCGCAGCTCGCTCAGCGCGGGCTCGACCGTCGCCGCCTTGGTCTCCAGCGCCTGGATCCGGGTCCGCAGGCTGGACACCCGCCGGTCGAGCTCCCGGGCCCGCTCCGGCAGCTGCGCGGCGTCGGCGGTGACCGCTTCGGCGCGCTGCCGCACCTCGTCGGCGCGGCGCAGCGTGGCGGCCACACCGTGCCGGGCCGGGCCCTCGTTCAGCCGCCCCAGCTCGGGGGCCAGCTCGGCCAGCCGGGCCGCCAGGTCGTCCGCCCGCAGACCGGCGCCGCGCACCTCGTCCAGCGTGGTGGTGGCCTGCAGCAGCGCGCGCTTGGCCTGCTCGACCGCCGGGGTGACCCGCATCAGCTGCTGCTCGGCGTGCTGGAGGGTCGGCTGCAGACGGCGCAGGAAGTCGTTCAGCTCGGCGCGGGCGGAGCCGAGCTGGCCCTTCACGTCCTCCAGCAGGCGCCGGGCCTGGGCGGCCGAGCCGGCGTCCAGCGCCTCGCTGTCGAGGTCATGGGCGTCCAGGGCGGCCAGGTAGTTCACGGTGACCTGCTCGACCCGGCCGGAGATCGCCGGCAGCTCGGCCAGCGCGCGCTGCGCCGTCGCGTCGTCCTCGGCGGCCCGGACGGTCTCCACCGCGAGCCTCACCTCGCGCTGCGTCTCGTCCAGCTCGTAGAACGCCTCCTGCGCCGCGGCCCGGGCCTCCTTGGCCTCCGCCCGCACACCCTCCCCGCCACGTCGGCCCCACCAGCCGCCACTGCCGGCCGACGCCAGCGCGACCGCCCCCAACGCGCCCGCCAGCGCCACCGGCAACGCCAGCGCATCCCCGACGGCCCCCGCCATCCGACGCCGCCCCCGCCGCCCGCTCCCGCCGGCCACCGCCACTGCGTGCTCCCTGCTCCGACTACCCGCTGATCCGCGCCCATTCTCCCCGATCCGCCCCTCGCGAGGGCACCTCGGGCCTGTGCCTTCCCCGGCATGCCCGCCTCCTGCGTGGCGGGCCCCGTCCCGGCGCTTCCGGCCCGCCCCCGCGGGCGCCGCCCGCGCCCTTCACAGAGCCCACCCGGCCCCCGCCCGTCCGCCCGTGCCGCGACCACCCCCCGGGACCAGGTACCCTAGGCACTCGTCGTGCGCCCATCGGGCCACGTACGGGGGCGCGTAGCTCAGTGGTAGAGCGCTGCTCTTACAAAGCAGATGTCGGCGGTTCGAAACCGTCCGCGCCCACCAGCGCAAATGCCCCGCAGCGATCACGCTGCGGGGCTTTTGACTGCAACGGCCGACGGCAACCGCTGATGTCGGTCCGCCCGACGCCGCCTCTTCAGCAGGCGGTCCATGTAGCCCAAGGCCTCCCGTCGGGTCTCCTCGGAGACGTGCGTGTGGACGTTCATGGTCACGGCGATCTGCGAGTGCCCCAGGATCTCCATCACCACCCCCCGCGACGCCGCACCCCCGGTGGTCGGGGGTGGCGATCTCGGTGGTAGGGAAGTGGGGTGACTACCAGGGCGTTTGATGCGGTGTTGTGTGATGTGGACGGCGTGATCCGGTTCTTCGACGGGGCCGGGGTGGCCGCGTTGGAACGGGCGGCGGGGGTGGGGGTCGGGAGTACGGCGGCGGTCGGGTTCGCGCCGGAGAACGACCGGCCGTTGTTGCTGGGGCGGATCAGTAAGGCGGAGTGGGTGGAGTCGATCGCCCGCGGGTTGACGGGGCGGGTGCCGCAGGGGGCGGCGCGGGGGTTGGCGGAGGCGTTCGCGAACTCGCCGTTCTGGGCGGACGAGGTGGTGGTGGAGCTGCTGCGGCGGGTGCGGGAGCACTGCCGGGTGGTGCTGGTGACCAATGCGACGGTGTGGTTGGACGAGGACCTGGCGCGGATGGGGCTGACGGATCTGGCGGACGAGGTGGTCAACAGTTCGCGGGTGGGCAGTGCCAAGCCGGAGCGGCGGATCTACGAGATCGCCGCGGAGCGGGCCGGGGCCGCGCCGGAGCGGTGCCTGTTCGTGGATGACCGGCAGGAGAACGTGGACGCGGCGGTGGCCTTGGGGATGGCCGGGGTGCTGTACCGGGGGCCGGAGGATCTGCGGCGGGCCTTGGCGCCGGTGCTGAACTAGCGGGTGGTGTGGGCGCCGCCGTTGAGGTGGAGGGTCTGGCCGGTGAGGTGGCGGGCGCCTGGGGAGGCGAGGAAGTGGACGGTGCGGGCGACGTCGGCGGGGGTGCCGGGGCGGTTGGTGTGGGTCTCGGCGATGAGGGCGGCGCGGCGTTCGGGGGTCATGGCGCCCTGGAAGAAGCCGGTGTCCTCGATGTAGCCGGGGGAGATGACGTTGGCCGTCACGTCGAGCGGGCCGAGTTCGGCGGAGAGCGCGGAGTTCCAGGCGGCGAGTGCGGCCTTTGACGCGCCGTAGGCGCCGCCGCGGCGTTCGGCGCCGAGCGAGCCGATGCTGATGACGGTGCCGCCGGGGACGAGGGCGGGCCGTAGGGCGGTGGTGGTGAGGACGGCGCCGAGCAGGTTCTGGGCCAGGTTGGCCTGCCAGTCGGCGAGGACGGCGTCGAGCGGCGGGAGGTCGGCGGGGGCCGGGGTGGGCAGGCCGCCGGCGGCGTTGACCAGGACGTGCAACTCAGGGACGCGGTCGGCTAGTTCGGCGACCTGTCGGGGGTCGGTGGCGTCGCACGGCACGCCTTCGACGGACAGTTCGGCGGCAGCCCGCTCGACGGTGTCGCGGTGGCGGCCGGTGATCAGTACGCGGTCGCCGTCGGCGGCGAAGAGTTCGGCGGTGGTGCGGCCGATGCCGCTGGTGCCGCCGGTGATCAGGACGGTGCGGGCCATGGGTTTCTCCCCGGGATGTATGTTTAGGTCTAAACGTAGCGGAGGTGTCAACGGTGTCGGAAGCGGTGGCCGGCGGGGCGGCGGAAGCGACGGTCGAGGTGACGGCGGCTCAGATCGCCGAGGCCTGGCGGCGGGAGCGGCCGGGGACGCCCACCGACTCGATCGGGATCGTCACCCCGGTCTGGTGGCTCGCCAAGCTGTTCACCGACGACCGGGCCCGGGCCCTGCGCGCCGCGGGGATCGACGCCGCGACGCTCGACCTGCTCTCCGTACTGCGCCGATCGGGTGAACCGTACGCGCTGACCACCCGTGAACTGGCCCGGCGCACCCTGGTCACGGCGGGGGCGATCTCGCAGCGGGTGGCCCGGGCCGAGGCGCAGGGGCTGGTCGTCCGCAAGCCCGGGGAGCCGGCCGAGCACGGACGCCGGGCGGTGGTGGTGTCGCTCACGGCGGCCGGGCACGTGCTGGTCGAGCAGTCCGTGGACGTGGTGCTGGGCCGGGAGGCGCGGCTGGTCGACGGCCTGTCGGAGGCGGAGCGCGCGACCCTGGCCGGCCTGCTGGAGAAGCTGTTGGCCGATGTACGGCTGCGGGTGGCGGGGCCGGAGGGGCCGGGCGAGGATCGGGGGGACCGTACGGACCCCTGAGAGCGGTGGGCGGATGGCGGAGCAGCCGGGGGAGACCCGGGCGGAGCTGTCGGCGCGGCTGAACTGGCTGCGGGCGGCCGTGCTGGGCGCCAACGACGGCGTGGTCTCCACGGCCGGGATCGTGACCGGGGTGGCGGGCGCGGCCGGTTCCCGTACCGCGCTGCTCGCGGCGGGGGTGGCCGGGCTGCTGGCGGGGGCGATGTCGATGGCGGCCGGCGAGTACGTGTCGGTCAGTACCCAACGGGACACCGAGCGGGCCGCGTTGGCCAAGGAACAGCGGGAGTTGGCGGAGGACCCGGAGGGCGAGCTCGACGAACTGACCGACTACTACCGGGACAGCGGGCTGACCGACGGCCTGGCCCGGGAGGTGGCGGCGGCGCTGACCGAGCGGGACGCGCTGGCGGCCCACGCGCAGACCGAACTCGGCATCGACCCGGAGGCGTTGACCAACCCGTGGGAGGCGGCGCTGGCGAGCGCGGCCGCGTTCACGCTGGGCGCGCTGGTGCCGCTGCTGGCGGTGATGCTGCCGCCGGAGTCGTGGCGGCTGGGGGTGACGGCGGCCGCGGTGGTGCTCGCGCTGACCTTCTCGGGCTGGACCAGCGCCCGGCTGGGCGGGGCCGCGCCGGGGCGGGCGGTGGCGCGCAACGTCGCGGGCGGGCTGCTGGCGATGGCGGTGACGTACAGCGGGGGCGTGCTGCTGGACCGCATCACCGGCTGATGCGCTCGACAGGCGGGTGATCGCGGCCTGTGTTTGTGTGGCTGCAAACCGCTTGGGAGAGGTGAAGCGCCGTGACCATACCCCCGTTCGGATCGAACGACCCGTTCTCCGACCTGCTCAGCCGGTTCTTCGGGATGAGCCCGCTGGCATCCCCGCCCGCTGTGCAGCGGGTGCCGATCGGGCGGTTGCTCAGCGAGTCCTCGCAGGAACTGCTGGCGTTCGCCGCACAGCGCGCGGTCGAGGACGGGGGCAGCGATCTCGACACCGCGCACCTGGCGTGGGCGGCCACCCGGGTGGAGCCGTCGCGGCGGATGCTGGAGCGCGCGGGCATCGACCCGGACCGGCTGTCCCGGGACCTGGAGCAGGCGCTGCCGTCCGGGAGCGCGGAGTCGCCGGGCGGGCGGCCCGCGCTCACCCCCTCGGCCAAGCGCGCGTTGCTCGCCGCGCACGCCCGTTCGCAGGCGGTCGGTGCCTCGTACATCGGGCCTGAGCACATCCTCGGCGCGCTGCTGGAACAGGAGCGTTCGGGTGCGGGTACGGCGCTGCGCAACGCGGCGCCCTCGCAGGAGGCGCTGAAGTCGGTACTGGAGGGGCGCGGCACCGGCGGGGAGCGCAGCAGCGCGGGCGCGCACCCGAGCGAGACGCCGACGCTGGACGAGTACGGGCGGGACCTCACCGAGGAGGCGCGTTCGGGCCGGCTGGACCCGGTGGTGGGGCGGGCCGAGGAGATCGAGCAGACCGTCGAGATCCTCTCCCGGCGGACCAAGAACAATCCGGTGCTGATCGGCGAGCCGGGCGTCGGCAAGACCGCGATCGTCGAGGGGCTGGCGCAGCGGATCGTCTCCGGGGACGTGCCGCGGAGCCTCGGGGAGAAGCGGGTGGTCACCCTCGACCTGACCGCGCTGGTGGCCGGCTCCAAGTACCGGGGCGAGTTCGAGGAGCGGCTGAAGAACGTGATCGACGAGGTCACGGCGGCCGAGAAGAGCGTGATCCTGTTCCTGGACGAGCTGCACACCGTGGTCGGCGCGGGCGGCGGCGAGGGCTCGATGGACGCCGGCAACATCCTCAAACCGGCCCTGGCGCGCGGTGAGTTGAGCGTGGTCGGCGCGACCACGCTGGACGAGTACCGCAAGCACGTGGAGAAGGACGCGGCGCTGGAGCGCCGCTTCCAGCCGGTGCTGGTGCCCGAGCCGAGCGTCGAGGAGACGATCGAGATCCTGCAGGGGCTGCGCGACGCGTACGAGGCGCACCACCAGGTGCGGTTCAGCGACGAGGCGCTGGACGCGGCGGCAACGCTCTCCGACCGGTACGTCAGCGACCGCTTCCTGCCCGACAAGGCGATCGACCTGCTGGACCAGGCCGGCGCGCGCGTGCGGCTGCGCAGCCTCAGCGGCTCCACCGGGGCGACCTCGGTGCAGGACCGGATCACCAAGCTGAAGCGGGAGTTGGACGAGGCCGTCGCGGACGAGGAGTTCGTGCGGGCCGCCAACCTGAAGACCGAGCTGCGGCAGACCGAGGACGAGCTGGCGGCGATCGCCGAGTCCCGGGAGGAGGTCGTCGACGTGACGGCCGACGACATCGCGCAGGTGCTGTCCTCCCGGACCGGCATCCCGGTCGCCGAGCTGAACGCGACCGAGAAGGAACGGCTGCTCAAGCTGGAGGAGCACCTGCACGAGAAGGTGATCGGCCAGGACGAGGCGGTCGGCGCCGTCGCCCAGGCGGTGCGCCGCGGCCGGGCCGGGATGGGCGACCCGGAGCGGCCGACCGGCTCCTTCCTCTTCCTCGGGCCGACCGGTGTCGGCAAGACCGAGCTGGCGAAGGCACTGGCGGCGCTGCTGTTCGGCGACCCGGACCGGATGATCCGCTTCGACATGAGCGAGTTCCAGGAGAAGCACACCGTCTCCCGGCTGGTCGGCTCCCCGCCCGGGTACGTCGGCTACGAGGAGGCCGGGCAGCTGACCGAGGCGGTGCGCCGCAAGCCGTACAGCGTGCTGCTCTTCGACGAGGTGGAGAAGGCCCACCCGGACGTCTTCAACCTGCTGCTCCAGGTGTTGGACGACGGACGGCTCACCGACTCCCAGGGGCGTACGGTCGACTTCCGCAACACCGTGGTGATCATGACCAGCAACATCGGTTCGCAGCGGATCCTGGACCACTCCGGGAACGTCGACCAGATCAGGGACGACCTGATGCGGGACCTGCGCCGGCAGTTCCGGCCGGAGTTCCTCAACCGGATCGACGAGGTGATCGTCTTCCACGCGCTCACCCGGAAGGACCTGGTGTCGGTGGTCGACCTGCTGCTGGATCGCACCCGGCGCCGGCTCCGGGCGCAGGACGTGGGGCTGGAGGTCACCGAGGCGGCCAAGGAGTTCCTGGTCAACCGCGGCTACCAGCCGGAGTTCGGGGCCCGACCGCTGCGCCGGACGATCCAGTCGGAGCTGGACAACCGGATCTCCAACCTGCTGCTGGACGGCACCGTCCGGGAGGGGGACACGCTGATCGCGGACATGAGCGACGGGGAGCTGACGGTGACGCTGGCGCGGCCGGAGGCGTCGGCGACCTCCGCGGAGGCGGAGGAGAAGGCGCGGGCCGCGGCAGCTGCCGCCGGGAGCTGACCCCGCCCGTGCCGGGGACCGGCGGGGGGGGGGGGGGGGCCCGCCGGCGGGGACCCCACCCCCCCCGCGGGGGCGGCGCCCGGGGGGGGGGGGCGG